>UQNB01000074.1 GCA_900542235.1 uncultured Collinsella sp. | reverse complement strand
GCCCGCCGCCGCCTCACGCACCTCGTCGAAGGCCGCCTTCATTGTTTTGTTCCCCCAGGTGAGTTTGCGGATCGTGAGGTCATCGGCCTTCTTGTTTGCCAAGCGTAGGTTGTTCTCGGACGACAGGAGCGCCTCCTTGGTCTTTTGCAGATGGGTAATTGTCTTGTCAATCTCCTCAATCGCCGTCTGGAACTTACGGCTCGCGAGCTCATAGTTGCGGCCGAAATCATTCTTGAACTTTTCCATCTTGGCTTCGAAGTTCGTAACGTCGATATTCTGCTGTTTGTACTCCGCTAGCTCCTGCTTATAGCGCAGCGAACCCATGGCGGCGTTGCGAAGAAGCGTAATCATGGGAATGAAAAACTGCGGGCGAATCACGTACATCTTCTCGTAGCGATAGCTCACGTCGACTATCCCTGCGTTATAGAGCTCGCTCTCGAGCTCGAGCAGCGTGCAGAGCACCGCGTACTCACAGCCTTTTTGGCGGCGATCGTGGTCGAGTTTCTTAAAGAAGTCCTCGTTTTTATGCTTGGTCGTGGTCTCGTCGTTCTCGTTTTTCATCTCGAACATAATCGAAATGACCTCGTTACCGCTCGCGTCGCACTCGCGGAAGATAAAGTCGCCCTTGGTACCCTCGGACGCATCGTTATCTTTCTCGAAGTACGCGTTGGGAAACGCCGTCATGCGCAGACGGTTGAACTCGGTCTCGCAGTGCTGCTCGAGCGACTCGCCCACCATCTTGGTGGACAGGCGGACCTTCATGTCCTTAAGGCGCTCAATCTCTTCATCCTTGTAGCGAATCAGGTCATCGCTCGCGCGCTTGGCCTGCGCGAGCTCGAGCTCGTGTGCCGCCTTGGCTTGCTCCTCGCGAGAATCGCGCACCGCCAGCTCGCTCGTCAGCTTGGCACGTGCCTCATCGCGCTCTCGCTCCGCCGCGGCGACCGCCTCTGACAGGTTCATTTTTGCCATCAGTTCCTGCTCGCGCAGCTGGGCACGCAGGCCCTCGGCCTCTTGCTCGGACTGAGCCTTTGCGGCGGAAAACTTCTCTTGCACCTTCGCGCGATAGTCAGTAAGCGCGCGCTCGGCCTCGCTGCGAGCGACATCGAGCTCACGCTGCGACTCTGCCGCGGCAGCGGCAAGCGCCATCTCCTGGGCCTTGTCCGCCGCGGCGAGCCTGGCCTGCAGCTCGGCAATCTGAGCGTCGCGCGCGGACAGGTCGTTTTGAGCAGCATTGCGTGCCGCCGCCTCGGCAAGCCTGGCTTCATCATCTTTGCGCCCAAGCTGCGCACGCAGGCTATCAATCTCACGCTGGAGTTCGGCATTCTCCTTTTGAGCGTCAGCTCGTGCCTCAACCGCCGCGCGCTGGCTTGCGCTCTCGCGCTCTGCGGCAGCTCCCTCAAGCTTGGCGCGCAGCTCGGCAAGCTCGGCATCGCGCTTGGCAACCTCTTGTGCCAGCTCCTGAGCCGCGGCGTTCTTCTGCTCGACAAGCTGAGCATCGCGTTGAGACTCCGCCTCCTGCAGGGCAGACGCCGAACGCGAGCGCTCAAGCTCCAGCGCCTGCTCGCCCTCGCGCTGGACCGCCTTCACACGCTCATCCAGGTCGTGCGAGAACTCGGCATCGCGCACCTGCTTGACGATATCCGCATAGCCGGACGCATCGACCTTAAAAACTTCGCCGCAATGCGGGCACTTGATCTCGTTCATAGCAGCTCCTCGATGGACGCAAATTTAAACCGTCTACACTCTACCGCTCCGCGCGGACAAAAAGTGCCGCCGCCATAATGGCAACGGCGCCAGAGCCACCACAAAGGTGCCTGTCCCCTTTGTGGTGGTTCGAGAATTACAGCCCAAAGAAGCCTAGGATCTGGTCTCGGCTTACGGGCTTGTAGTTGTTGGCGTCGAGACCAACGTCATAGCGCAGAATCGGGCGCTCGCGATCGCGATTGCGCGCGTTGGTGCGGTCTCCCCTGCTGTGGATATGCCCGTGCAGCATAATGGCGCCGCGTGTCTTACCATTCCAGCTGAGCATGGGGTAATGGCTCAGTACCAGCCTGTGCCCGCGAGCATAGCCGGGCGCAATCTCAAGATAGTCGCGCACCTCATCCCAAATGCGCGGCGCGTCCGGATTTTCCCAGTCGCCGTCGTGGTTACCGCGGACGAGCGTTACGTTCTGGCATTCGATGCGCCCACGCAGGAGCACCGCTTCCGCCATGGGCAATCGATACGTAAAGTCTCCCAGGATATAGAGACGATCGTCCGCAGCCACGCACTCGTTGATGGCATCGATGACCTTACGATTCATCTCCTCGACCGAGGCAAACGGTCGATCCATGTCGTGCAAGATATTTGTATCGCCCAGGTGCAGGTCGGCGGTAAACCACATCATCGTCCATGTCCTCATTTCGCAACGCGTATAAGACCTGTTTAGTATACAGACGCAACGATATGACGGTTAGCCAAAGAGCCCGCCGAACAGACCTCGGCGGCGCTTGTCTTTCTTTTTCGAAGCATCACCCTGAGCTTTCTTGTCCTGCCGCCTCTTGCGGTCCTGCTCCAGCTCGTCGTCATCGAGCAGCAAATCCCACTCAAACGGATCATCTACCAGATCAAACAGGTCGTCGTCATCAAACATGGCTATCTCCATTGCCGACTAGCGAGCATCCACCACATACAGGCCAACGCGCACCTGATGCCACGGGCTGCGCTCGGGGGCAACCTGTTGCACACGGGCCTCAAATACATCCTCGTGCCCGTAATACATCATCAAGGACAGCGGGCCGACCTCGTTTCCCGGAACATAGCCAAGCTTGGTCTTGCCATAATAGATCGCAACCGCCTCGGGATCGTGAGGGTTATCGCGCTCGGCACACAACGTCAGTTTATCGCCCGCTTTAAGATCGCCCAGGACCAAGGCACCGTCGGCATACTGAAATCCTGCGATATGAAACGACAGAAGAACACGTGAAGGCTCGTACATGGCAGCTCCTCTAACGGCCGGATAAACCGGCAAGTAACCTTATTGAGAAGTCTACGGGCCCGTGCGGACACAAATTCATCCTCATCTGATTCTAATGCACGAACATGCGCACGAACTTGTGCTTCCAGCTTGCATAAGGGGCATAGCGGAACGGCACGTCCAGCCATGTTGCTTTGTTCACGATGCTCTTCTTGTGGCTAAACGTATCGAAGCTCTCACGACCATGGTACTGGCCCATACCGCTCGCACCCATGCCGCCAAAGCCCATATGGCTCGTAGCCAAGTGCATGATCGTGTCGTTGACGCAGCCACCACCAAAGGGCAAGCAGCGCACAAAGCGCTGCTGAGCCGCACGGTCCTGGCTAAAGATATACAGGGCCAGCGGTGTCGGACGATCCGTAATAAACGTCTCGGCCTCGTCTAAGCTTTCAAACGTCAGCACCGGCAAGATGGGACCGAAGATCTCCTCCTGCATCACGGCGTCATTGAGGGTCACGCCGTCCAAAATCGTCGGCTCAATCTTGAGCGAAGCCTCGCGTGCGGCACCCCCAAGCACGACCTTATCGGGATCAATCAACCCGCGCACGCGCGCAAAATGCTTGGCGTTGACGATATGCCCGTAGTCCTCGTTATCGAGCGGATGTTCACCAAACATACGGCGGGCCTCTTCCTTGATAAGGCCCAGCAGCTCGTCGTGCACGCGCGCATCGACCAGCAGGTAGTCGGGCGCCACGCAGGTCTGCCCCACGTTGAGCCATTTACCAAAGGCGATACGCCGCGCCGCGACCTTCAAGTTTGCCGTCGCATCCACGATGCAGGGACTCTTTCCGCCCAGCTCAAGCGTCACGGGCGTAAGATTTTTACTTGCGCGCTCCATGACGAGCTTGCCGACCGGAACGCTACCGGTAAAGAAGATCTTGTCCCAGCACTCGTCGAGCAGCGCTTCGTTCTCGGCGCGCCCGCCCTCGACAACCGTCACCAGACGCGGATCAAACGCCTCTTCACAGATCCGCTTGAGCACCGCACTCGATGCCGGAGCATAGGCACTCGGCTTGATGACCACGGTATTGCCCGCGGCAAGGGCGCCGGCGAGTGGCTCGAGCGTCAGCAAAAACGGATAGTTCCAGGGCGCCATGATGAGCGTGACGCCATAGGGCACGGCTTGCGTTTTGCACACGCTCACGGCGTTAGCGAGGTCGCACGGGCGCAGGCGCGGACGACTCCATCGAGTCACGTGCGCAATCTGATGACGGATCTCGGAAAGCGAGGTGCCGATCTCGCACATATAGGCTTCGTCATGTGACTTGCCCAAATCGGTCTTGAGTGCATGGGCGATATCGGCCTCGTGGGCCCGCACCGTATCGCGCAGGCGCACGAGGGCGCGGCGTCGAGCATCGACATCAAATGTGGCGTGCGTCTTAAAATAGGCGCGCTGATCGGCAACGATGCGCGCAATTTCCTCGGTGTTCATGGACCCTCCTAGTTCTCGCCCTCAAACATACCACCTGCAACGACCTCGTACATACGCTCGAGCTCCAAACGGTCCATCAAAAGTGGAACGGGGTATAGCGGATTGGCCTCGGTATCGGCATGGGCCGCCATCTGCGGAATGTCGGAGCGGTGAATACCCGAGACATACTTGGGGATTCCCAGGGCCTCGTTCATGCGGTCGACCCAATCGATAAAGGCCTCGGCCGCCAGACCGTCCTGTGCGTTAGCCGGCGCGATACCGGCCATGCGGGCGAGATCGGCAAGCTTGGGAGCAGCGGCCTCGCCATAGGCGCGAAGCATGTGCGGCAGGATGATAGCGTTGGCCAAGCCGTGGGGAATCCCGTAACGCCCGCCCAGGCTGTGCGCGATGGCATGGACGTATCCAACATAGGAGCGCGTAAAGGCAACGCCCGCCTTATACGCCGCCGAAAGCATATTGCGACGCGCACGCATGTTGTCGCCATGCTCATAGGCCTCCAGCAAATTGTCGCGGATGAGCTGAACCGCCTGTCGCGCCATCTTGCGCGTATAAGGCGTGGTACTACGGCCGATAAAGGCCTCGACGGCATGCGTCAGGGCGTCCATGCCCGTCTGCCCCGTAATGGAGGCGGGCAGACCGCGCGTAAACTCGGGGTCGTGCACCGCAAAGCGCGGGATAAGCACAAAGTCGTTAATGGGGTATTTATAGTGCGTCTCGTCATCGGTAATTACCGCCGCAAGCGTGACCTCGCTTCCCGTGCCTGCCGTGGTGGGAACGGCGATGAGCAGCGGCAGGCGACGATGAATCCGCAACAGGCCACGCATCTTGTTGATGGGCTTGTTTGGCTGCGCGATGCGTGCTCCCACGCCCTTGGCACAGTCCATGGCCGAGCCACCGCCAAAGCCGATAATGGCCTGGCAGGCGCTCTCTCGATACAGGGACGCCGCTTCTTCCACATTCGAGACCGTGGGGTTCGCACGTGTTTCGGCATAGACCGCAGCGCTAATTCCCTTGGACGCGAGCGCTGTCTCGAGCGGTGCCGTGAGCCCCAGACGGGCAATGCCGGGATCTGTCACGATAAGAACATGCTGTATTGAACGCTTTTGAAGCACTGCGGGCACTTCCTCAGCGTGCTCTAAAATGTGTGGCTCGGTATAGGGCAGCACCGGCAATGCGATGCGAAAAACCGTTTGATACGTTCGGCACCAGGCGCGGCGGGCTAGATGCATAATGGAAGCTCCCTCATTTGTTGATAGGTCAACATTTGCTCGACCGATTGTACTCATCGGAGGTCGCACGAGGTCTAGCAATCGTTAATCAATCAACATCTACACATGCCCAAAATTGTTTTATTAAAAATCATTCCTAATAGGCTTCACATTCGGTCTCATTTATGGATAATAGAACCCGTCAAGACGCACGTCCGGAGAGGGCCCTTACGGGACCGGGCGAGCGCACCATCGCCATCGATCGAAAGGATCGAATTATGAAGTTTGTTTGCCCCGTTTGCGGTTATGTGGAAGAGTTCGACGGCGACCAGCTGCCCGAGGATTTCAAGTGTCCCCAGTGCGGCGTTCCCGGCTCTCGCTTCCTGAAGCAGGAGGAGGGTCAGCTCGAGTGGGCTGCCGAGCACGTCGTGGGCGTCGCCAAGATGGAGGGTGTCTCCGAGGACATCGTTGCTGACCTGCGCGCCAACTTTGAGGGCGAGTGCTCCGAGGTCGGTATGTACCTGGCCATGGCTCGCGTTGCTCATCGCGAGGGTTATCCCGAGATCGGCCTGTACTGGGAGAAGGCTGCCCACGAGGAGGCCGAGCACGCCGCCAAGTTCGCCGAGCTCCTGGGCGAGGTCGTGACCGACTCCACCAAGAAGAACCTCGAGATGCGCGTTGAGGCCGAGAACGGCGCCACCGCTGGCAAGACCGATCTCGCTAAGCGCGCCAAGGCCGCTGGCCTCGATGCCATCCACGACACCGTGCACGAGATGGCTCGCGACGAGGCCCGCCACGGCAAGGCTTTCGCCGGCCTGCTCAAGCGCTACTTTGGCTAAGCCAACCGCTTGAGATATAATCTCTAGCTCGATGAGGCCCGGACCGTATTGGTTCGGGCCTTTTTCGTGGGCTTATTGCAGCTGCTCTTGAAGAACACTGAGCGACTGAGGGCTCAGGTCGTCGTATTGTATGAGGACGCGAGATGGAGCGTTCTTAGTCGATGCCCGATCAGCCGTCCACAGGCAATCGGCGATGTTGACATAGGAAATACGAGCGTCAGCGAGAGCCTTCGCGAAACTCTCCCCCGCCTTGTCCTCGGCCAGGGCAACAGTGCAGTAAAGGCCCGCGTCTGCATGCTCGATCGAGATTTCCCCTGCCGGAAACGCCTTCCGCACAAGCGCCGCTAGGCCATCACGCGCCTCGCGAGCACGAACACGCACGCGATTCACATGTCGCTCGTAATCACCCGATTCCAGCAAACGAGCCAAAGCAACCTGGTCAACAGAACTCACCGACGAGGCGTAGAAACCAAGGTTGCGCCTAAACCGCTCCATCAGCTCATCGGGCAGTACCATGTACGCTAGACGCAACGCCAATGACAGGCTCTTCGAAAACGTGTTGGTGTAGATAACCGACTGGGCGGCATCGATCGACGCGAGCGCGGGAATCGGCTTGCCGGCAAGGCGAAACTCACAATCAAAGTCATCTTCGATGAGATACCGACCTGGTTGCTCGGCGGCCCAGCTCAGCAGGGCATAGCGACGCGCAATACTCGTCACCAGGCCGGTCGGATACTGATGGGACGGCATCAGGTGAAGAACATCTGTCCCGGTTTTCTGCAAAGCGCTCAAGTCCACGCCCTCGCCATCCAAACGGATATGTCGAACTTCGCAGCCCATAGCCTGATAGATGCGCGTCAGACGCAAATAGCCCGGATCCTCAACGGCATACACCTTGTCTGCGCCAAGCAACTGGACCAACATAGTATCGAGCAGCTGGGCGCCCGCACCGATAACGATGTTGTCGGGGTCGACATTCATGCCCCTTGTCCCGCGCAGATGGTGAGCGATTGCGCGCCGCAGCCGAGCGGTGCCCTGCGCTGGCGCGGGCGAAAAGATTTCACGCTCGTCTTCGGACGTCAGTGTCGCCCGTAGCGCGCTTTGCCAAAGCCGCGCCGCCTCCAAAGCGGAAGGAGAAAGTGCATCGAATTGCTCGGTCTGTCCGTCGGAATCATGCGCGCTGGGGCCAACAGAGACAGCATCTCGGTCGATATCCCCCGCAGCCAAAGACAAAACCGGTGCATCCGGAAGCTCGCACGCGTAGTAGCCACGGCGCGGCATTGAACAAATGTAGCCCTCGGCAAGTAACTGGCTATATGCATTCTCGATGGTAATGACACTGATTCCCAGATGACTCGCAAAGGCGCGCTTAGACGGCAGATGCTCCCCCGCCGCAATGCGCCCGGCAACAATGTCATCTCGAATTTGCTGGTAAACATACTCATAGAGCGATGCTTCGCCGCGGTTTTCCAAATTATAGTCAAGCATGAGTTTGTCACCTGACCTTATCGAGTCATTCAATCTGGCATTAGTCTGACCTTGCCATTATCTCGAAAACTGAGTATTTCGCCATACCCAGCTCCTCGATAGGATGTTCCGTCAAGCAATGCACATGCCAACCAAGGGAGCAACCATGGCAGAACAGACCAGCAAGGCCGATCGCGTAAAACTCAATCGCGAGCTCGCGCAGATGCTCAAGGGCGGCGTCATCATGGACGTCACCACGCCCGAGCAGGCACGCATCGCCGAGGAGGCAGGCGCCTGCGCCGTCATGGCTCTCGAGCGCATCCCGGCCGACATCCGCGCCGCAGGTGGTGTGTCGCGCATGAGCGACCCCAAGATGATCAAGGGCATCCAAGAGGCCGTCTCCATCCCCGTTATGGCCAAGTGCCGCATCGGTCACATTGTCGAGGCGAAGGTCCTGCAGGCCATCGAGATCGATTACATCGATGAGTCCGAGGTCCTCTCCCCTGCCGACGATATCTACCACATCGACAAGACCCAGTTTGACGTGCCGTTTGTCTGCGGCGCCCGCGACCTGGGCGAGGCGTTACGCCGTGTTGCCGAGGGCGCCACGATGATTCGCACCAAGGGCGAGCCGGGCACGGGCGACGTGGTCCAGGCCGTGCATCACATGCGCAAGATCCAAAAGCAGATCCGCGACGTCGTTGCCCTGCGCGACGATGAGCTTTTTGAGGCAGCCAAGCAGCTGCAGGTTCCGGTTGAGCTGGTACGCGAGGTCCATACCGCGGGCAAGCTTCCCGTCGTGAACTTTGCCGCCGGCGGAGTCGCGACCCCTGCCGATGCCGCGCTAATGATGCAGTTGGGCGCCGAGGGCGTTTTTGTCGGCTCGGGCATCTTTAAGAGCGGCGACCCCGCCAAGCGCGCTGCCGCCATCGTTAAGGCCGTGGCCAACTTCACCGACGCCAAACTCATCGCTGAGCTTTCGGAGGACCTGGGTGAGGCTATGGTGGGCATCAACGCCGACGAAATCGAGATCATCATGGAGGAGCGCGGACGCTAGTCCAGCAGAAAGGATCGCACATGAGCGATTATGCAGACCAAACGGTCGCCGTGCTGGCGGTCCAAGGCGCTTTCGCCGAACACGAGGCGAGGCTGTCCGAGCTGGGCGCACGTTGTATTGAGCTGAGGCAGGCGGCTGATTTGAAGCAGAACTTTGACCGTCTGGTACTTCCCGGCGGCGAGTCTACCGTTCAAGGAAAGCTGCTTGATGAGTTGGACATGCTCGAGGAGCTTCGCACCCGTATCGCTGAAGGCATGCCCGTCCTGGGCACCTGCGCTGGCCTGATTCTGCTGGCTCACGACCTTGCCGCCCATGACGATAAGGGCACGCCGTGTTTGGCAACCATGGATGTACTTGTCGAGCGCAATGCCTATGGCAGACAGCTCGGCAGCTTTCGAACCAAGGGGCAGGTAGCCGGCATCGACGGTGAAGTGCCGCTGACGTTTATCCGTGCGCCCCGCATCGTCGAGGTCCACGGCGACGCCAAGGCCCTGGCAGAGGTCGATGGCCGCATCGTCGCCGCCCGCCAGGGCAAGCAGCTCGGCGTAACCTTCCACCCCGAACTCGATGAAGACACCCGCCTCCACGAACTGTTCCTGCAAATGTAGGCGGAATTGAAACGAGCGCGGATTTTCGGACACACAACAAATGAGAGTGGATAATCTCCCACTTTGAGCTCGAACACAGGCCCAAACCGGGAAATTATCCACTCTCACGTTATGCAGTCGTTGGGGACGTCCTTAAACGACTAGTTATTTAAGAACGTCCCCAACGACCACCTTCTGGCAACAGAGAGAATGCCGATGTTTTGGCAACGACAGCGAGCGCCCGCCAGAGCGAACAAATTGGCATGAAAAGAGGACGGCATAGACCTTCTGGTCATGCCGTCCTCTTTGAATGACAAGTTGTCGCTCTGGTGGGTGCGCAGCGTCGAGCTGTTACGCCGTTCGGTAGAACGGCGTAACTAAACTAGAA
>UQNB01000073.1 GCA_900542235.1 uncultured Collinsella sp. | reverse complement strand
ATTGATACACATGTACGAAAGGGAACCTATGTGGTGCGTTGGGTTGGAGCTGCTGCGGGCCCGATATGGCTTGCGGTCTTGCGTCCCGATGTCCAAATAGGTTTCTCTCTCTAGACGGGAAGTTGCTCATGGACGCCATATATGACGGAGATGACTGGGTCGATCATTATACTTGGCGCCTGGTCGGCTCGGATGACAATGGGGATGTGGTGTTTGATGGACTATGTCCAAAGCATCTCCATCCTTTTGTCTCGTCGTTAATTGAGAGTTCCGCTCGTGTTGCCCCCTACAGCTCGGCATCGCTTCATGATACGGACGTTTTGAAGACCATAAGGGAATCAATTGACGAGGGCACGATGAGCGGCCCGCTGTTTTCTCGGCTTGTGGGGCTAGATGAGATTGGCTCGAAACGACTGCTTGCGGGCGAAAAAGTGGAACTCACTTATCGGTCGATGATTTCAATCCTGCGGCTAGCCGATGTTCTTCGCAAATAAATGAGCAGGAAGCGATCGACGTGGCGATGCTTGGGTTGGCGCACACGCACTCAAATCGGCAACAAAAAAGCCGCCCGAAGGCGGCTATCTTGTGCAATGGAGCCAGCGACCGGGCTCGAACCGGTGACCCCCGCTTTACGAGAGCGGTGCTCTACCAACTGAGCTACGCTGGCGGCCATGTGGTGACGCAACTGAGGCGTCAACGGCTGTCTATGATACGGGACATCGCACATCCGCGCAAGTGTTCTGAGGGCTTTTCTCACTTTAAATGCACTAATATTAGAGGCGTGATGTCTTGCTCTTACGGTTCTCAAGCAGAATGGGGCAGCGATGGCTCAACCCAATATTCTTCTCACGCGTATCGATGACCGTTTCATTTACGGGCAAGATGTTGCGCTGTGGAACGAGGCCGTGGGTTCCAACCTTGTCCTAATCGTCAACGATGAGATCGCGGCGGATTCGCGCCAATGGGCACCCATGAGGGTGGCGGCGCCAGAAGGCGTTTGGACACGGTTTTTCTCGGTGCAAAGAACCGTCGACATCATTCATACCGCAACGCCGCGCCAGTTGATTCTGATCATGGTGGCCTCACCTGCCCATGCGTTCGCGCTGGTTAAGGGCGGTGTGCCAATAACCAAGATCAGCATTGGCCATATGCAGACAGGGGAGGGCAAACGCTCTGTAACGCCCGCGGTCGCCATAGACGATGCCGACGTTGCCGCCCTCAAAGAGCTGCAAGAACTCGGCATAGAGCTAGAAATCCGCTATCTCCCCAGTTCCGCCCCCGATCCCATCGACAATCTGTTCAACTGATCCCTTGGGGACGGAGGAAAACGGATCATTTTGCCCTTGCGAGGGACGCGTGCGATGCCGCCTGTCAAAAACTATGCCCATTTACTACGTTTGATCGGTTATCGCCGAGCATGTCGAATTTGAGAAAAACAAAACCGCAGGTAGACGGATCGCGCATTTAACAAAAACCGGTGCATGGTCGAGCATCCCGGGCTAAGCGTAGTAAATGGGCATAGTTTTGATATGTCACTCATACAGTCACAGCGAAAAAGAGCCCAAAAGATGAAAAACGCCCGTCGGCGGTGTGCCGGCGGGCGTTGCTGTGCGATATGTCGCGTTGTGGGCCTAGTGCCTCATAAAGTGGTATTCGATCACATTGCTGTAGGGATGACCGGGGCCCACGATGCCCTGGGGGAACAGCGCATGGTGCGGCGTGTCAGGATACATTTCGGCCTCGAGGGCAAAGCCGGCGCCCCAACCGTAGTTGGCATCGTCTTTGGCGTGTTCGTCGCCCAGCCAGTTGCCGGTGTAGAGCTGCACGCCCGGGGCAGTGGTGTAATAGTCCAGCTCACGGCCGGTCCACATCTCCTCGACGTGCATCGCGCGGCGCAGATTACGGCCGTACTGATAGCCATCGATGCACAGGCAGTGGTCGTAGCCACGGGCCTGCTTAATCTGCGGGTCGTCGGCTTCCATGCCGGGCGCGACGGGGCGCAGCTCACGGAAGTCAAACGGCGTGCCCTCGACCGGAGCGATCTCTCCGGTGGGGATATTCTGCTCGTTGATGGGCAGGTAGTGGGCAGCGTTAGCAACAAAGAAGTGCTCACAGTCCATGCCGGCGTTGTGACCGGCAAGGTTAAAGTACGTGTGGTTGGTCATGGACACGTACGTGGCGCGGTCGCTCTCACAGCCATATTCGATACGGAAGCAGCCGGTGCGCGTCACGGTAAACACGGCCGTAAAGGTGCGGTTGCCGGGAAGGCCTAGCTCACCGTCCTCAAGCGAGGTGGTCATGCGCACGGCATTGTGGACCTCGTCGAGCTCAACGTCCCACACGCGCTTGTGCAGGCCGTGCTCAAGGTCGCTGTGCAGGTTGTTGACGCCCTCGTTGGCCGGCATATGCCAGTCCGTGCCGGCGATGGTGATCGTGGCACCCGCAGTGCGGTTGGCCACGGGGCCGATGGTCGCGCCAAAGCAGGCGGGGTTGTCAAAGTAATCCTCGAGCTTATCGAAGCCCAGCACCACATCGCGCACGTTGCCGGGGATGTCGGGCACGTCGATGCCCAGCACGGTGGCGCCAAAGTCCATAATGCGAACGCAGATCTCGGGCCCGTTGAGGGTGTAACGATGAACGGGGGTACCGCACGGCGCGGTGCCGAAAAGCTCGGAAGTGATCATTTGGTTCCTAACATCGAGGTATTTCCGACAAACTGTAGCGCGAACAGGCGAGATTATCACTACACCCCACTAAAGCAGGGGGTATTTTTCTCAAAAAAGTGATGATTGAGCTGTACGGGCGTTCATTTTTGACACGCACGGGTCTGATACAATTTGTTCGTTACTGTTTGAATTGACGTGAGCGTGGAACAGCGAGGACTCATCGTGATTAAAGCGGAGCGACAGGATAAGGTTCGGCAGCTGCTCGAAGAGCAGGGCACGGTCTCGGTCAAGGAGATTTCGGATGCGTTAGGTGTCTCGGATATGACGATCCGCCGTGACCTTGAGGAGCTTGCGAGCCTGGGCGAGATCGAGCGCGTGCACGGCGGAGCCCGCAGTGCGCAGGGCCGTCCACATGCTATGCTGCGCCATGAGTATTCGCACAGCGAAAAGCGCACGAAGCATGCCGAGGAAAAGTTGCAGATTGCGCGCCGTTCTGTGGAGCTTATCGAGGAAGGCTCGACCATCTTTTTGGGGACAGGCACCACGGTTGAGCAGATGGCCTCGATGTTGCCGGCGTTTCGTCTGCGCATTGTGACCAATTCGCTTTCGGTGTTTAACCTGCTCGAGGCGCGCGAGGACTGCGACCTGTGCCTCGTGGGCGGTATGTACCGTCGCCGCACTGCCGCTTTTGTGGGGCCAACGGCCGAGGATACCCTGCGTGCGCTGGGCATCGACGCGGCGTTTATCGGTGCCAACGGCATCTTGGACGGTGACGTATCTACGTCCAACATGGACGAGGGCCGTATCCAGCAGCTCGCCTTTAGCAAGGCCGACTCGCGCTATCTGATCGCCGACTCCAGCAAGATCGGCAAGCGCGACTTCTACACCTTCTGCCGCCTGGACAATTTGGACGCCGTGGTGTGCGAGCCGGGTATTGCCGCCGAGGATCGCGCCGCCATCGAGGAGCATACGCAGGTCATTTGCTAGCTAATGCTACAGACGATACTTCTGCCCCTGCCGGCGCAGGGGTTATCGCTTCACAATGACGCGTAAATAACTTTGGGCAACAAGGATGAGGCTATTCTGGGATATGACTAGACTCCGTATTTCGTCTTTATGTCCCTTGAGAATGAATCGTAGTCTTCATAGAGCCCCTCTCTGCTTTCATCCTCGGCGTGGTTTACACGTTCAAGGAGCTTATCCTTTGGAGCCTCTTTTGTTATTGCGGCCTCGCTATCGGGTATTGTGGATTGCAAGAATAGTTCTAGAGCATGGACGTCTTTGAGTATGTAGCCCGTCGAACGACCCGCTCCTGTTTTTTCGATTGCGCTGCAACTAACAAGCTGACCGAGGGTTCGTTTAACGGTAACCTCGCTGATATCGGGGCAGTTGGATCGGATGTCGGATTTCTTAATGACGCCGGGTCTCTGTTGAAATAGAACAGCGATGCGCGCTTGCTTCGACATGGGACGAGTGCTTGATTCAATTAAGGTACGCTGCTCGAGCTGTCGGTAGGCGGCCAGGGTTGTTCCGAGCATGAAACGGATAAAGGGTACTTCGGTGTTTTGATTTTCATTCCATCCAGTGGAGCTTGCAGCGAGGGCGTTGTAGTAGAGCGCCTTGTTGTCTTCAATAAGTCGTTCGATGCTGATGTAACGCGCAACGTCGTATCCAGTCTTTTCGAGTAGCAGCGTTGTAAGGAGCCGGCTCATCCTGCCATTGCCATCGTTGAAGGGATGAATGCTGACAAAATCGAAGATGAAGCGGAATGATATAAGGAGGGGGTCGCAAACTTGACGAGATAAGGCGTCGTTGAGGGACCGACAGGCTTCTTCGATAAGTCCGGGGGTTGCTAGGGCCGAAGGCGGCCTAAAGCGCACAAATCGATTGCCTTGATTGTCGATGGAGATGATTTCGTTATCGCTATCTTTCCAATGGCCCCCATACGAGATTGCCGTGTGCGCCATGAGGTCACGATGCAACTGCAAAATGACCGATGGCGTTACGGGAATGGAATCGTGTTGCTCGTGAATAAGCGACAGCACATCTCGGTATCCAGCGATTTCTTCCTCTGCGCGGGAGCTTGGCTTGGCGGAATACGCCATGATTGCTTTGAGTCTTTTTTGGGTGGTAACAATTCCTTCAAGTCCGTTGGAGGATTGGGTGCTTTGGATCTTAGCTTCCTCCATAAGGGACGATAGAAGTTCGGGTTTGACTTGACTCAGAGCAAGCTGTCGGCCTTTATGCTCGCGTATCGAGAGGAGGAGGTTGGTGATTGGAGTTGCTTCGAGTTCCGCTGGGACTGTGGTGTAATCGAACTGGCGCATGCGGCTCCTTTCGGTATCACGAACATACTTTCGATATCATAATACCATTAAATGATACCGAAAGTATGTTCGTGATACCGAAAACTAGAAACCATGCTTCATAACTGCTTGGAAAGTTTGGATTTGACTATCTTATTGTCTTGATCTGTAACATCTAGACGGTCAAAAGTGGTCTACATGTTACAGATCGAGATTGTTCGGCCCGGGCCACCCGTTCGTCTAAATCTGTAACAGCTAGGGCCGAAATACTCGACTAGATGTTACAGATCGAGACGAATGATCCACTCGGGCCCACCAAAACAAAAAAGCCGCATGCGAACCCGTGGAGGGATTCTCATGCGGCCGACAGGGGGGTATGCAGCGGAAACTAGGCCATGAGCAGGCCGGTCTCCGCGACGTTCTTGTACCAGTATGCGCTTGCCTTGGGATAACGTTTCTGGGTCTCAAAGTCGATGTAGAACAGGCCGTAGCGCTTGTTGTAGCCGTTGGTCCAGGAGAACTGATCCTGCAGCGACCACACAAAGTAGCCGTCGACGTTTACGCCGCCGTCAATCGCCTTGAGGATCCATGCGAGATGCTGACGCATATAGTCGATGCGAGGGGCGTCGTCGATAAAGCCGTCCTCGAAGTCGTCCTTATAGCCCATGCCGTTCTCGGTGATGTAGATCTTTTTGTAGTTGGGGTAATCGTTCTTAATGCGGAGCAACAGGTCGTACAGGCCCTCGGGATAGATGATCCAGTCCCAATCGGTCGTGGGAACGCCTTCGCGCACGCATGCCTCGCCCACGCCCTTGAGGAACCAGCGCGAGGAGCCCTTGTCGCCGGTGCCATTGTGGTTGATGTCGTTTTCGCCCTCGGCGGCACGCAGAAACTGGCACTTGTAGGTGTTGACGCCCAGGCAATCGTTGTAGGGGAGCGCGGCGGTCAACGCGGCGATGTCCTCGTCGCGAACGTCGAGCTCGCCGCCGGCGATATGGGCCAGCTTGGTCGCAGCCTCCATGGTGTCGGCTGCATAGTGGCCGCGGAAGGTGGCGTCGAGTACCCAGCGGTTGTTGATGACGTCGGCCATGCGGGCGGCCTCGCAGTCGGCAGCGCTGTTGGGGTCGAGGGGATACTTGGGCTCCAGGTTCTGGACAATGCCGATCTCGCCCTCAAAGCCGCCCTCATGGAAGGCGACGACAGCCTTGGCGTGGGCCACCATCATGTTGTGCATGAGCTGGAAGGCCTTGTCCAGGCGGTACTTCTCGCCGTGCGGCCAGTTGCCGACGATAAAGCTGCCCTCGGCGGTTGCGGGAATCTCGTTAAACGTGAACCAGTGCTTGACCTCGGTGAACTCGGCAAAGCAGAACTTGGCGTACTCGACAAAAGCGTCGATCGTCGTGCGCGTCAGGAAGCCCTCGCCGTCGTCCTGGTAGAAGGCCTCGGGCGTATCGAAGTGATCGAGCGTGACATAGGGGATAACGCCGGCATTGTTGCAGGTGGCGAAAAGCTCGTGATAGAAAGCGACGCCCTCGGGGTTAATCTCGCCGGTGCCGTTGGGGAAGATACGGCTCCAAGCGATGGAGACACGAATGCCGTTAATGCCGAAGCGCTGGCACAGGTCGATATCGACCGGGTACTTGTTGTAGAAATCGCTTGCGGGGTCGGGGGAGAAGCGACCCTGAGCTGCCAGGAAATCGTCCCAGGGCACTTTGCCCTTGCCGTGCGTGCGGGTCTCGCCCTCAACTTGGTAAGCGGCGGTGGCGCCGCCAAACACAAAACCGTCGGGGAACTGCATGGGGTTGGTCATGAGTCATCCTTTCTGTGGGATACGAATAGGGAGAGGTGCCCGAACTGGGGATCCGGGCACCAACAGAGGGAGGAACTAGTCAAGGTTCTCGCGGAGCCACTTGATGGCGCCAGCGGGGTCGCGAGTAAGGTCGATATATTCCTTGCCGCGCGGGGCGAGCAGCTTAATGCCCAGGCGATCAGTGTCGGCCTTCATGTCGTTGTAGTAGCTACGAACCTGCGGGGCAAGCACGATAACGTCGTACTGATCCATGATGGCAGTGTGCTGGCCATAGGCGCCGGCAGAGGAAGCGATGTTCTCTCCGGTCAGTGCGGCACCTTCCTTGATGGCGTTGGCAAGCATGGCAGAGGTACCGGCGCCGGCGCACAGGACGAGGACCTTCAGGCCATCGACATCCTTCTTGGCGGATGCTTCGGCGGCGGGTTCGGGCTGATCGGCGACACGCTTGCTGTCGGTGGCGGCAACGGTTGTCTCGACGGAAGCGGTGGTCTGTTCGACAGCGGGCACAGAGGCGTTGGCGGCGATGGCAGCGGCACCATCGGACTCGAGACCCAGCTCGGCGGCGCGCTCGGCTTCCTGGTCGCAGAGCAGCTTATCGTATGCCTTCAAGAACGGCAGGTAGATGATGGCGTCCAGCAAGATGATGATCGCGACAAATACCAGGGCAATAAGCTGGAAGTTCGTGGTGATGAAGATGCCGATGGGGGCGGGGGTGGCCCAAGGCACCACGAAGGAGAAGCCGTTCATGCCCACGTTATCGATAAAGAACTTGGCAACACTCACGTTGACGCAGCCGGCGGCAACAAAGGGGATGAGCATGTAGGGGTTAAGGATCATCGGCGCGCCAAAGAGCAGCGGCTCGTTGACGGCGAAGGCAACAGGGACAATCGAGGCCTTACCGACGGCTTTGAGCTGCTTGGACTTCATAAAGAGAATCAGCAGAAGCGGCACGATGAACGTGGCGCCGGTGCCGCCGAACTCACCCACGAGCGACATGTTAAAGGTGAGGGAGTGGGCGGGGTGGCCACCGGCCAGCAGAACCTGCAGGTTCTCGGCCTGGTTGGCAAGACGGATGGGGTCGATGCCCGGCTGGACAATCGAAGGGCCGTGGACACCGATGAACCAGAAGAACGCGGTGGCTGCCTGAATAAGGATGAGTCCGGGGTAGGTCTCTGCCGCAGTGAAGAGCGGGGAGAGCAGTTTGATAAGCAGCTCGGAGAACGGAACGCCCATGAGGTTGCGCACAACCACATCGATGATGCCGCAAATGATGACAGCGCCACCGAAGGGGATGATGTCGCGGAAGTTCTGTGCGATGGCGCCCGGAACCTCCTTGGGCAGCTTAATGGTCAGATCGCGCGAGACGCAGAACTTATAGACCCACACGGTAATGAACGCGGCGATATAGGCCGAGAACAGACCGCGCGTACCCATGCTGGTGCAATCGAAGACAGAAAGCTCGGAGCCGTTGAACTTGGTGGTGAACTGCGTAACAGCGAGCAGCAGCATGCTGCACTGGGCGGCAACCATGGTGGAGCCGTCGTTGAGCACCTTGCCGGCGGGCATGCGACGGTTCATGGAAGCCGTAAAGTTCTTGGCGGTGGTGCCGGCAACCATGATGCCCATGACGCCCATGGTGAAGTTGTACAGCTTGTTGCACCAGTCGATGAGCGGCTGGGGCAACGTGATTCCAACTACGCCGGGAAGGGTGGCGATCAGCAGAAAGATCGAAGAGGTAAGGACGATGGGCATGCACCCAAGGAATCCGTCTTTGATGGCCTGGAGGTAGATGTTTCTCGAGATCTTCTCGAAGAACGGTTGATGCTTTTCGAGCATCTTTACGATGGCGTCCATAGAGCTCCTTTGCTACTTGATGCGCGATGCATGTGGATGGAACTGGTCGTCGATGGATGGTCAGGACTGCCCGGAAACCTTCCTGCTTAAGGAAGGCATTGCGAAATGACAACGTTGTCATTTCGTTAATGACAACGTAAGACATTTTTGGAAGAGCAACAAGGATATACGGGTGAGCGGTCGATATTGTCCGGTAAACGGTTGATTTGTCAGTCGGGCAGGTAGTGTATGCTAGAACGCAAAAAGCAAGCGATGCAAAACCGACTGGAGAAGTAGTGGCAACGATGGACAAGAAAAATGTCTCAATGAACGATGTGGCGATTGCTGCGGGTGTTTCTCTCAAGACGGTTTCGCGTGTGATCAACGAGCCCGATAGCGTGCGAGAGTCGACACGCGATAAGGTTCATTCCGCAATGGAGGCGCTCGGGTTTCGAACCAACTTTGCCGCGCGTTCGCTCAAGTTGGGCCGTTACGGGTGCATTGGCGTGGTGCTGTTCCACTTGTCGGGCGGTGCCGTGGACATGATTGACGGTATCGCAGATGCCGCCGAAGAACGCGGCTTTGCGCTCACGATGATCAAAAAGCGGGCGGGGGAGAAGATGACCCTTGCCGAAGCGGCGCGTAGGATGTCGCAGCTCCCCGTCGACGGCATGATTTTCAACCTGCGCCAGATGGTCGATGACTTTGATACCTTTGAGGCGCCGAAAGACCTCAAGACGGTGATTATCACACCGATGGAACATCCTACCTGCTCCACCGTCAGTGACGACCAAGAGAGCGGCGCGCGCATGGCGTGCGAGTACTTCTTGGATCATGGTCACAAGAACGTGTATTTCGTTTCGGGTAAGAAAGAGTCGCTGTCGAGCCAGTGCCGTATGAAAGGTTGGCGAGCGGCACTCGAGGCACGTGGCATTGAGCCGCCTGAACCTCTGCAAGGCGATTGGAATGCGGATAGTGGCTACGCCGCGGGCCTTGTGCTTGCCGATAAACCCGATTGCACGGCGGTCCTCGCTGCTAACGACTGCATGGCAAACGGCGTGATGATGGCTCTACGTGACAAAGGGCTCAATGTGCCCGACGACGTGTCCGTGATCGGTTTCGACGATGAGCTCTACAAGACGATTCCCAACTCGATTCTGACGTCGGTGAAGTTTCGCCACCGCGAGCTGGGCATCCGTGCGCTTAACGAGGTCGTCGCAGGTCTGGAAGCCCCGAGCTCCAGAAGCCGTACGCTCGTCTCGGGTGTGTTGGTCGAGCGCGCGAGCGTGCGGGATTTGCGGGCGTAGACGTGCTCGGCCTGCTCGTCTAAGTCTGTAACAGGTGGGACCCGAAAACTCGGCTAGATGTTACAGATTGAGATGAACAGGAGGACGGGTGCGGTCTAAACAAAATGGCCCGCGCATCACACATGAACTGCGTCCCAAATCTTGGACGCCCTAAATAGCGACTAGGCCGCGAGGGCCT
>UQNB01000072.1 GCA_900542235.1 uncultured Collinsella sp. | reverse complement strand
TCGCGCGCCACGCCCCGGGGGGCAGCCTGGGCCGCGCCCGCCTCGAGCGAGCGGGCGTTGAGCGCGTCGGCCTTACGCTCGCGAATGGAAGCATGGGCCTCCTGGCGTGCGGCACGGTCGGCAGAATCCGCCGTTGCCACGCGTACGTGCTCGCCAATAACGCCGGCGTTTTCGGGCGCGGCCGTCAACGACTCCTCAAAGGTAATGCCCTCGTCGCCAAAGGTGAGCTCCATCGACTCGCGCGCACCGCGGTCAGGGATGGCAAATACGCAGGCATAGCGCTTGCCCACGACTTCCTGAATGCGCGTCATAAAGCGATTGTCCGAGCCCGCAATGGCCGGCTGCTCAATCTTGAGCTCTGCCGTCACCGCACCGCCGGCACGAATCAGGCTCACGTAGTTCAGGCGCTGCTGGGCACCAAAATCGAGCTGCTGGGCACGTACATACAGGCCATCCAGTCGGTCAATCCCCGCCTCGCCGGCACGCGCCTCGATATCCTCGTAGGCACGCAGGCAATCGTCGAACAGCGAGCGCGGCTCGGACAGCACCACGAGCGCCTTGCCGCTCACGTGCGCCAGCGGGCTCACGGTCTGGCCGTACATCACCGGCAAAAAGCGATCGAGCTCAGGCGTGACGATGCGCGCATCCACCATCTCGAGCAGCGCCGCCAGTTTGCTGTCGTCCTGGCTGGCACGATAGAGCGCCACATGCATGTTGTGGACGGCGTCGTCGGTGAGTGCGAGCTCGCGACAGGGGAAGATCTCGATGCTGTCCTCGCTGCCGATGGTCTGGCCCGTGGAACTCACCATGCGGCGGATACGGTCGATCTCGTCGCCAAAAAACTCGATGCGCACGGGCGCCTTTTCCTGTGCGGGAAACACCTCGACGGTGTCACCGTGCACGCGGAACAGGCCGGGTGCATCGGCGGCGCCGGCATTGGTGTAGCCCATGCCCACCAGGCGCTGCGGCACCTCGTCAAAAGGGATCTCCTCGCCCACCGCAAAGGTCGTGGACTCCCAGTAGCGGCTCTCGACCGGCGGCACGCAGCGCAGCAGTGCGCGGGCCGAGGCGACCATAATGCAGTTGTCGCCGCGCACGATGCGCCCGAGCGCCTCGCAGCGCTGCGCCACCACGGCGTCGTCGGGCGCCTGCTCGCGCCACGGATAGTCCTTGCGCTCGGGGAAGCGGCACACGTGCGCCAGCCCCACATAGGCGGCAAGGCTGCGGGCGGCACGATCGGCCGCGTCCTCGCCGCTCACAATGTAGACCGTGGGGCGCGGACGGCGCGCAAACTGGGCGGCGGCCATAAGCGTGCGACCCGACTGAGACACGGCCAGCGTCACGTCCTCGCCAGAATCGAGCCCGGCCTCGACGGTCTGCAGCGCCTCGGCAGTGTAGAGCTGCGCGGCTATACGGTGAATGAGCATGCTGTTCCTCCGGCATCGCAACGCCAAAAGCCCGCCGGGGCAAGCTCGGCGGGTCGTACGTCAAATACATTGTCTGTCATGGTAGCGCATGGAGAGAACTCCGGCTCAAGGGCAAACCCAGCCCCGCAAAAAACGCCAGACGAAGATGCGTTCCGCCCTACCCCGTCACGCGCACGCTGGGGCACAAATCTGCCAGCGGACACTCGCCGCACTTGGGTTTGCGGGCGTCGCAGATCTCGCGACCAAAGGTAATCCACTGATGGTTGACCGACTCCCAATACTCGTGCGGCAAAATCTTGAGCAGATCCTGCTCGGTCTTGAGCGGCTCCTTGGCATGCGTCTTGAGACTCAACATCAGGCGGTGCGCAATGCGGTTGACGTGCGTGTCCACCGCAATGCCCTCCACGATGCCATACCCCACGTTGAGCACGATGTTCGCCGTCTTGCGTCCCACGCCCGGCAGCTTTACAAGCTCCTTCATGTCGGCCGGTACCTCGCCGCCATAGTCGGCGACGATCATCTGCGCGGCCTCGACGGCATGCTTGGCTTTGCTCTTGTAGAAGCCGAGTGACTTGATGGTGTCTGCCACGTCAGCCACGCTCGCCCCGGCCATGGCCTCGGGCGTGGGCCACTGGGCAAACAGCTGCGGCGTCACCTTGTTGACCTGCGCGTCGGTCGTCTGAGCCGAGAGTAGCACCGCGATCAGCAGGCGGAAGGGATTCTCGTGGTCCAAAAAGCACTCGACCGGGCCATAGCGACGGTTGAGGCGCTCACACACCTCGATGGCGCGCTCGCGCTTGGCGGCATTGGTCTCGCGTGGCATAACGACTCCTCGGCTCAACGGCACAATAAACTTATGGGCACAATTGTCCCACGTCCGAGACGCTTACGCCTCCAAGAATGCGCCGGTCTGACGGCTCCACAGGCTTGCGTATTCGCCGCCCGCCTCGACGAGCTGAGCATGCGTGCCATCCTCGACAATCTCGCCGTCTGCCAGCACCACGATGCGGTCGAGCGCCGCCACGGTGGACAGGCGGTGCGCCACCACAATGGAGGTGCGCCCGCGCATCAGGTTCTCGAGCGCCTCCTGCACCAGCGCCTCGGACTCGCTGTCCAGGGCAGAGGTCGCCTCGTCGAGCACCAGAATCGGCGCGTCGGTGAGGATGGCGCGGGCGATGGCCACGCGCTGGCGTTGGCCGCCCGAAAGCTTGACGCCGCGCTCGCCCACCATGGTGTCAAAGCCGTTGGGTAGGCGGTCGATAAACTCGGTCGCATTAGCCAAGCGAGCCGCCTCGCGGATCTGCTCGTCGGTGGCGTCGGGACGTCCGTAGGCGATATTCTCGCGAATGGAGCGATGGAACAGCAGCGCTTCCTGCGGCACGTAGGCAACCTGGCGGCGCAGGCTCTGCTGCGTGCAGCGCGAGACATCCTGACCGTCCACGAGCACGCGGCCGCCCTGGACATCGTCCAGGCGCAGCAGCAGCTTGGTGAGCGTCGTCTTACCCGAGCCCGATTTGCCCACCAGGCCCACGCGCTGGCCCGCCGCCACATGAAGTGTCAGGTCATCGAACACGTTCTCGCCCGCCGCAGCGTCACGGTACGCAAAGCTCAGGTGCTCAAAATCAATCGCGCCCTCGCTCACCTTGAGCTCGGGGGCATCCGGGTCGTCTGCCACCAAGCGTGGCTCGTCCAGCACGCGCGTCATCTCGGCCGCATCGCCCAAAGCGCGGTTGATACGCTGCATCATGGAACTCACGTAGTTCAGGCGCATGGTGAGGTTATAGGTGTAGGTAAAGATCATGACGAGCGAGCCCGCCGAGATGCCAAACCACGCGTTGCCGCCCGCCACGAACACACTCACCACGGCCATGGTGATGACGATAAGGCCCGAGGTCGTAAAGTTGCGCTGCATCATGGCGTGCATCGAGACCGTCTCGGCATCGCGCGCGGCGCGGTCGGCGGTGTCGAACAGATCGCGTTCAAAGTCCTCGCGCCCGCAGGTCTTGACGGCCAAGATGTTCGTGACCGCGTCGGAGAGCACGCCCGAGAGCTTGTTCTGCGCGGCGGACGTCGCGGCCGAAAGCGGCATGATGCGCTTGTACATAAGCCAGACAAACGCAATGTAGACGACCATGATGCACACCAGGATCACGGTAAATGTGGGCACCACCGGAGCGAGCGCCGCCACCGTGCAAATGACCGAGGTGATGGTGGGGATGAGCGAATACACCGTCACGTCCACCAGACCCGTGTAGCCGCTCATAAAACGGCTTGTCTGGCTCACGAGCGATCCGCCAAAGCGGCTGGTGTGGAATGTCATGGATTGGTTGGAGAGCGTGTCGAAGCACAGACGCGCCAGGTGATAGTTGCCCGCAATCTCGAGCTTGTAGACGGTGTAGTCCTGCAGCTTGGAGAGGATCTGGCCTGCCAAGTTGACGAGCACGAGCGCCAGGATATAGGGGCCGAAGACCTCAAACACCTGGTCACCCGCCACGGGGCCGGCCTGGACGCGGTCGACGATGAGGGCCATCACGTAGGTGTTGGCAAACGTGAGCAAAAAGATGTAGCCCGCCGACGAGAACACCGAGAGAAAGACGATCAGCGGCTGCGTGCGCGTGACGTCCCAAAAACGCTGCAGCGTGCGGCGCACGGTGGAGCGTTTGAGCGGACTGGTGCTTCTCTGAGACATGGGCTTCCTTTCGCGTCTGATAGGGCGAAACGCCATTGTTGCACATTGAAGCGCACTTCAGGCAAGCACGATGCGAAAAGCAGCGGGGCACCCGCGTTTACACCGGCGCCCCGCCGTCAGATGCAGCTAGTCCTCGTCTTTTTGGCCTGCGAGCAGCTCCGCGGATGTGAGCCCCAAAATCTCATCGGCTTGGTCGGCATCCTCCAGCGCGTCGATGTCCTTGAGCTTGCGCTCCATGACGTTGGTGCGCGTGGTAATGATGCCCTCGACCGTTTTGCCCGCGGTCTCGATCTGCTGCTGGGCGCGGCGCAGCGCCGCCTGATAGCGCGGCAGCTCGGCCTTGACGGCGGAGAGCACGCGCAGCACGTCGTCGGTACGTTTTTGCAGCCTAAACGTCTGGTAGCTCATCTGCAGGCTGTTGAGAATGGCGGCCATGGTGCTGGGACCGGCTACGTTGACGTGATAGTCGCGGCCCAGGATCTCGATAAGCCCGGGGCGGCTGACGATCTCGGCGTACAGCCCCTCAAACGGCACGAACATGATGCCAAAGTTGGTCGTTGCCGGCACACTCAGGTACTTTTCGCAGATGTCCTTGGCCTCGCGCTTGACCATGGTGTCGAGCGTCTTGCGCGCAGCCGCCACGGTCTCCGCATCGCCCGACTCCTGCGCGTCGAGCAGATGCTCGTACGCATCACCCGGGAATTTGGAGTCAATCGGCAGCAGCACGGGGTCGCCCTCGTCTACCGGCAGCTTGACGGCAAACTCAACACGCTCCGAGGCGCCGGGCTTGGTGGCAACGTTTTCCAGATACTGGTCGGGCGTAAGGATGTCCGCCAGGATCGCGCCCAGCTGCACCTCGCCCAAAATGCCACGCGCCTTCACATTGCCCAGCACGCGTTTAAGGTCGCCCACGCCGGTGGCGATAGACTGCATGTCGCCCAGGCCCTTGTACACGGCCTCGAGCTGGTCGCTCACCTGCTTAAACGATGCCGACAGTCGGTCGTTGAGTGTGCGAGAGAGCTTCTCGTCCACCGTCGCGCGCATTTGGTCGAGCTGCACGTTGTTGTCTTTGCGGATGGCGCCCAGCTGAGCATCGACCGTCTCGCGCACCTTGTCCAGGCGATGCTCGATGCCTTCGCGGTTGGCGCCAAGCTGTTGGGCCGTCTCGCGGCGCAGGTCATCCATACGGTCGCCGGCCTGCGAGAACTCGCGCGCAATGGTCAGGTAGCGCTGCTGCTCTACGGCGGCGTCGGTCGTCTGCTGCTGCGCGATGGCATTTGCCGTGCGGCGGGTTTCGGCCAACGCGACGTTCAGGGTGTCGAGCGTGCTGTTGGCCTGCTCGAGCGCTACCAGCGTTTCCGCGCTACTGTCGCCACGCTCCCGCAGCTCGGCACGCAGGCTCTTGAGCTGGAGGGCGCAAGCCACAGCAACCCCCACCGCCACCAAGGCGATCACAACAAGCACAATATCAATAGCAGACATAAACTCCGCCCAACAAACCCAATCGAGCACCAATCAAAACCGCGATTAATCTTACCCTGTCAAACGCAGCTCATGTCCAATCGAGCGCAGACAAGTTACCTTTACGCTATGGGTGCTGGTCCGCTAGCTCTCCCAGCCGGCGCGGATGGTTGTTATGACGTCACCTAGGCGCTGGCCCAGGGCCGCTAGATGCTGGAGCACCTCGTTGGGCGATGCGCCGTTGAGGATGCACGTGAGGGCATACGACGCCAGAAAGATGGCCGCAAGCCCCAACGGGATGAGCACGATCATCGCCAATGTGCGCAGGCGCTGGCCCAAACGGCGGCGGCGCGCGCGGCGTTTGTCGAACGCGAGCTCCTGCGCATATGAATCTTGCTGTACGGAATAGGCCTCTGGCGCCGATTCACACCCGGGCACAGCTGCAGGTACAGCAGCGGGCACGACATTTTGCGCAAAGGGCTGGGCTGCCGCCCCTTGCATTTGCATCTCCATGAGTCGTTGCTGCTGACGCAGCATGCGCTCAGCTTGTTGCTGCGGAGTCTCAAGAAACAGATCCATGCTGGCCTCCAAAATCGGAGCATTCGACGCTTACGACCAGCATCCCGCACCGCCATGACCGCGACAACGCAATCGCCGGCAATAGCCACAAAGTTTCTTTTGCTCAAAAGCCGTCGAAAAGCTCAACAACTCCCCTACCAGCACTTTCTCTGAGCTTTTTTCGCCAGCAATCTTTTGGCCTTACACCCTTACGCCAACTGACCAAAATCTAACCAAAAGCTTGACGAAAATTGTGAAGACAGGGACCCCACACAAAAACGTGCCGTCCCAAAAGGGGCGGCACACAAACCAATCTATTAGCCAAAACTCGTTGGCAAGCTCGCGCCGTCAGACCCGCGGCGCACGCCTTTGCCTCGCGCGACCCTGCGAAGCCGTGAGCGAGAGGGAAAGGGATGCGCCGCCGGTCTGACGCCCGGAGCGGTAAAGCCAGCAGTTGCCCCGCGCTCCGCAGTCGGTGAAAGCAGATTACATGCCCGCGAGACCTCGAGCTGCGGTGGCACACATAAACGCCAGGACTAGGATCACGAGTGAGCCCGCGATGTCGACCAGCACGCCCATTGCGCGACGCTCAAACAGCCAGCTCTCAAAGTGCGGAGCGACGTTGCGCCAAACACGCCACAGCAAGATGCCCATACCGATGACGCCGGGAATATTGAGCAGCAAAATCTCGGAGCACAAGAGGCCAATCAGGTTGCCGGCGGCAAAGCCCGCATCGCCCTCGCAGTATTTGCGATAAATCATGTACAACATGTATGCCACAAACGGCTGCAGGCACGCAGAGATAAACGTAACTACCATCGAGGGGTCCTGAGAAAAGACATCGGTGAGCTTATCCACGCTCGTGGCATCCTTAGAGGCCAGGAACAGGCCAATGACCACCACGGGCACCACGCCCAAGATGACCTCGACCAGAGTAAACAACTTGGCAGTCAGGTCCTCGCTCGCCGAATTCAAATAAGGCGCCCACTCAGGATGAGCATGCGCGCCGACCTTCTTGTCTTTCTCGGCACGATCGGCCTTTTTACCCTCGGCAACCCGACGGCCAGGATCCTTGCGAGTTCCCGCCGCAGCAACCCGAGCCCGAGACTTCTTACCCATACAAAAACACCCCATCAGGTAGTAGATAAACTAAAAGTCGCTACCCAGTGTACCCCACCCATGAACGATGCCGTCCTAACCAGCCCCCACACAAAACGTGCCGCCCCAAAAAGGGGCGGCACACAAAATTTAATATCAGCTTTTCAGTAACGAGCACGCGACGACCCGAAGCCGGAGCGCAGGGCGGGGAAATACCTTTGCCTCGCGCGACCCTGCGGAGCCGTGAGCGAGAGGGAAAGGTATTTCCCCGCCCTGCGCTCCGCAGCAGCTAGCGTCACGCGCTAGTAGTTCACCACCTGCTCCTCAAAGTACGCCTTGGGGTGGTTGCACACCGGGCACACCTCAGGCGCCTCGGCACCCACATGCAGGTGCCCGCAGTTCAGGCACTTCCACACCTTTACGCCCTCACGCTCAAACACCTCGCCCGACTCGATGCGCTCGACGAGCTTGTTGTAGCGCTCCTCGTGGGCCTTCTCGACGGCGGCGACACCACGGAACTTTGCGGCAATCTCGGCAAAGCCCTCTTCCTCGGCGGTCTTGGCAAACTCGTCGTACATCGTGGTCCACTCGTAGTTCTCACCCGCGGCGGCATCGCGCAGATTGTCCAGGGTATCGGGGACGGCGCCATCGTGCAGATACTTAAACCACAGTTTGGCGTGCTCGGACTCGTTGCCAGCCGTCTCGGCAAAGATGTTCGAGATCTGAACGTAGCCGTCCTTCTTTGCCTTGGAGGCATAGTAGCGATACTTGGTGTGTGCCTGGGACTCACCGGCAAAAGCGGTCTCGAGGTTCTTCTTGGTTTGGGAATTCTCAAAATCCATAGGTGTACTTCCCTTCAACGCATGCCGCCCGTAGGCTTCGAGCGGCCTCGTCTTTAGGATGCCCTCATGTCGGAAATCTAAACCTTACAATCCTGTTCTTCAGATTTCCACGGGCTAAATGCTCAGCCAGCGATCGCCCTCGGCTCGGCAAAAGCCCTCACGCTCCAGGTCGGCCAGAATGCCCGCGACAAGCTCGCGCTCGACCGGCCCGCGCCCAGCCGCCGCTTCCATATCGTTAACGCCCACCACGGCATCAGCAAGCGTAATCCCCGCCGGTTGGCCATCGCGCTCTGCCAGCAACATGCGCACGATATGCGCGCGCTTTTGGCGACGTGAGCCCTCAAACTTTGATTGACGGCTATAGCCCGCCGAGCGCCTGGACGGATTGGGCAACGTCTTTTTTAGATATGCGCCGTAGTCCAGCAACGCGTAATACCACGCGCGCGGCGTGTCGGCATCATCGAGCGGCACGGCAAAGGGAGCGATCTCGTCGGTCGCCGCACCGGGGACCGCCGGACAGGCCGCCTGAATCAGCGGCACCAGCTCGCGGTCGGGAACAGCCGGTACATCGGGAAAGAAGTGATGCAGAAAGACCGTGCGCACGTTGGTCTCCAGATACACGCCTGGAAGGTCAAACGCAAACGACCGGATACCTTGCGCCGTTGCCGGGCCAATACCAGGCAGAGCGACCAAGTCACGCGTCTCACGCGGAAACTCACCGTCCCAGTCCTCCACAACGCGCTGAGCGGCCTTGTGGAGCGCCAGAGCGCGTCGGTTGTAGCCCATGCCCTGCCAAGCGTCCAAAACATCGGAAGGCGCGGCTTGGGCAAGCGCCTGCACGGTCGGAAAGCGATCGAGCCACGCCGGCATACGCGTCTCCACGCGTGGCACCTGTGTTTGCTGCAACATGACCTCGGAAAGCCAAATGATGTACGGATCGCGCGTGCGGCGCCACGGAAGGTCGCGATAACGCAGAACCCCTTCCGAACGAATCATCGAACGAAAGGGGTCCTGAATCATGGCTATGCTCCTTATGCGGCGTTATTCCTCCCGGCAAGCGCACGCGCAGGTGGCGTACTCGGGAAACGCTTCGCGGTCGGCGAACTTGGGATCGACGGCCGGGAACTGGCGGTGAGCGACGATGTCGCCGAGCGAAACGGAATCGAGGTAATCGCGCATCAACGCCTGGGCTCCGGCCCACAGGGGATGATAGCAGCACGTGCCCATGCGCGCACAGTCACCATCGGGCGCGGTGCAATCATTCATAACCATAGGGCCTTGAACGGCCTCGACGACCTGGCGGATAGTGACGTCGTCCGGACTGACCTTGAGACGCATGCCACCGTGGACGCCACGCAGGCTCTCCACAATACCGGCCTGGACCAAACCGTGCTGAATCGAGCGGGCAAACGAATACGGAACATTGACCTCTTCGGCAGCGGTGCGAACAGAAAGCAAACGCTCCGGATCCTCGGCAAGCATCGCCAACATACGAAGGGCGTAATCAGTCTTCCTCGCTATGTCCATTTTTCCCCTTTCAAGGAATACGAACAGCTCGAACGAGCTCCGGGGCCGAGCTTGTGTCGAGACGCTAAATGACCGCAGGACATCCAAATGGTAAATCGGATATCCACTGAGTGCCGCGCTTGGAGCGAAATGCATCAGATGCGGCCTACAGTGCAATTTAGTATAACCTAACCCCCTGTCTCGTTGAACAGGTGTTGCGCAACAAAGCTGCTGTTTAGACAGATATGCTTATTGGATTTTACTTGCGTTCCCGAAGGCGCGGAGATTCTGGGCAAAGATGCCTCAGGGCGATCGTCCTATCGAAACAAAGTGCATCAAACGCAAAAAGCCACGTCCGAAGACGTGGCTTTAATTGCGTTGGCGGGAAGTACGGGGCTCGAACCCGCGACCTCCGACGTGACAGGCCGGCGCTCTAACCAAACTGAGCTAACTCCCCAGGCAGGCGTTCGCATTTGTTTCCGCTCGCGTGCGCTGCGGGGATTAGTATACACAGAAGTCTGTCCGGCGCGCAACAACTTTTTTGAAAAAATTTTTCGAT
>UQNB01000071.1 GCA_900542235.1 uncultured Collinsella sp. | reverse complement strand
AGGCGAGCACGCGGCCCCCCGGGCCCGGCGCTCCCCCCCCCCGCCAGGAGTATCGCGTGAGCGACGATGCTCTGCTGGATGCCCTGCGCGACCGCATTCGCTTTGTGCTCGCCATCTGCGATGAGCTTGGTCGCGAGAAGCTCGTGCTGGGTGCTTGGGGCTGCGACAACAACGGCTTTGATGCCGAGGCCGTGGCCGAGCTCTTCCGCAAGGAGCTCGCGTCGGGCGATTTCAAGGTCAAGCAGGTCTTCTTTGCCGTGCCTTCTACGCGCTGGGACGAGGACTTCGCCAAGTTCGAGCACGTGCTGGCAAACTTCCCCGAGCGCAACGAGGAGTCCTATGCTCAGGTTGCCGCCCGCACCGCAGCCGCCCGTGCCGCCGAGCAGGCTCAGGCCGCTGCCGAGGATGACGAGGATGACGACGACTGGCGCAAGTACCTGTAAACGGTGCGCGTGATGCGATATACCGAGCCGACGGGGGCTGCTCCCGTCGGCTTTTTATTGAGTGGGGAGCTTACGATGAAAAACGTTCTATGCTTTGGTGACAGCAACACCTATGGTTACGATCCGGCGGGCATGCGCGACGGCACCGCGGTGCGCTATGCGCAGGATGTGCGCTGGTGTGGCGTGGTCCAACGTGACTTAGGCGAGGGCTGGCATGTAATTGAAGAAGGCCTCAACGGCCGCACGACGGTACGCGACGACATGTGCCATCTGGACACTAACCTCAACGGCATTCGCGCGCTTCCGATGCTGCTCGAGGCTCATAAGCCGCTGGACGCCATTGTGATCATGCTGGGCACCAACGACTGTAAGACGGTCTTTAACGTGACAGCTTCCGATATCGCCCGTGGCGCCATGGCGCTGATTCGCGCCGTCCGCGCGTTTCCGTGGACCGACGCTGCGCCTTGCCCGCGCATCCTGCTGATGGCTCCTATCAAGATCAAGCCGCAGATCGCCGATGTATATATGACCGATTTTGACGAGCGTTCCGTCGAGGCATCTGAACATTTTGGCGAGTACTATGCGCACGTGGCCGAGCAGTTTGGCTGCGACTTTTTGAATGCCGCCGAGTTTGCCGAGCCGGGCGATATCGACTATCTGCATATGATGCCCGAAAGCCACGAGAGCTTGGGACATGCCGTGGCAGCCAAGCTCCAAGAGATGCTCGGTGAGTAGCGCGACCCCAAGCCACCGCAAAGGGGACAGGCACCTTTGCGGTGGTTTTGCCCGGGTAAACGAACGGATTGGCTGCCATATGGGCATGGACGAGCTCATCGACCTCTTTGCCGAGGGCGATGAGCTCGTCTCCAATACCGCTTTTGAGGATTTGGATCTTGCCTACGACGTGGCGAACGGCGCGACCTTCGATGGCGTTGTGTTCCGATCTTGCGAGTTCGATAGCGTTGACTGGAGCGGCTCGACGTTTCGCGACGTGGTGTTTCGCGGTTGCCGCTTTATCCGCTGCAACATGGAAGGCTGCTGGCTCAGCCGCTGCGACTTCGTTGACTGCTCGGCACCGGGACTCAACTTGCTCAAGGCGCGCCTGTCGAGCGTGTCGTTTGGATCGTGCGATTTGAGCTATGCGAACCTTTCGGAGGGACGCATTGGCCCTATGACAGCATGCGATACACGTCTGAGAGAGGCTGCGTTTCAGGGTGCCAAGCTGGGTCAGATACGCCTTGATGGCTGTGACCTGACGCGTGTTGATGTGTTCAAGACGTCGCTTTCCGGCGTTGATGTGTCGCGCTGTGCATTTGCAGCGCCCGTTGTTTCGGGCGATTACCATGAGTTGCGTGGCTTGACGGTCAATGCCGAGCAGGCGCTGGCACTCTCGGGTTTGTTGGGAATTCAACTCGCCGACGAATAGGCGCTCTGGTCCTTTGCTCGACCGCTATCTAAAATCAAACCGTCGCAACATTTAATGATTTTTCGCGTTTGCACGATTTTCATCGAATGTTGCGACGGTTTTTGGTGCAAGGTGGTCTGTCTCTTTTTGGCAGGTTACTGGCTATTTAGTACTGCCACATGTGGTTGACAGGGCCGGAGCCTTTGCCCATGTTCAGGCCGGCGGCCAGAGCGCCTGTCAGGTATGCCTTGCCGGCGTTGACAGCATCGGCAAGATCCATGCCCTGGGCCAGCGCGCAGGCGATGGCGGACGAAAGCGTGCAGCCGGTGCCGTGTGTGTTGCCGGTCTCGATGCGCTTGTGGCGGAACCACGTGGTGAGCGGATCGCCCAGATGGTTGCCCTCGTCATCGAGTGGCGCGGGTTCGGCCAATACATCGTTGGCCTCGTTGACAAGATGCCCACCCTTAACGAGGGATGCGCAACCAAAGCGGCGGGTGAGGAGCATGGCAGCATTTTGCTGTGTGCGCTCGGAGTCGACCTCGTAGTCAAGCAGGGCCATGGCCTCGGGAATATTGGGCGTGATGACGGTTGCTAGTGGGAACAGGCGGCGGGTGAGCGCCTCGGCGGCATCTTCGGCAATCAGCCGTGCGCCCGAGGTGGCTACCATGACGGGGTCGACGACCACGTTTGTCGCGTTCCAGGCGCTCAGGCGGTCGGCGATAACCTCGATAATCTCGGCAGAGGAAACCATGCCGATCTTGACGGCGCTGGGGCGGATATCGTCAAATACGGCGTCGATCTGCGCAGCGACGATATCAGGGGAGATATTCTGCACGGCGGTGACACCGAGCGTGTTTTGTGCGGTGATGGCGGTGATGGCCGTCTCGGCATACAGGCGGTGCGCCGTGATGGTCTTGATGTCGGCCTGAATGCCGGCGCCACCGCTGGAATCGGATCCTGCGATGGACAGGACGGCAGGTACCTTACTGCGATCCATGTTTGCTCCCTTGTTCGGTCGGAATCAAATGGGTCTTTAAGCCAGCATTATAAAGATGCCCGGGCCGACTCTATGTCGAACCCGGGCGGGCGATGCAATCTTTACGCAAATGTAAGCAAATGTTCACACGTCAACAATTGACGAACACCATGTTACCGATTGTGGCTCCGGTGACGAGTTAGTCCTCCATGCCGAGGTCGATCGTCGTGCCTTCGAACACCTTGTTAACGGTGCGGACGGCGCACATCTTGCCGCACATGGTGCAGGTGCCCTCGGTGGCGGCGGGGGATTCTTCGTAGCGTTTCTTGCCGGTGACCGGGTCGAGAGCACACTTCCACATGGCATCCCAGTCGAGCTTGCGGCGTGCCTGGCCCATCTTGTCGTCCATGTCGCGGGCGTGCGGCACCTTCTTGGCGATATCGGCGGCGTGCGCGGCAATCTTAGTGGCCATGAGGCCATCGAGCACGTCCTGGGCGTTGGGCAGGCACAGGTGCTCGGCCGGCGTCACGTAGCACAGGAAGTCGGCACCGGAGCTGGCGGAGATGGCGCCGCCGATGGCAGCGGTGATGTGGTCGTAACCCACGCCGATATCGGTCACCAGCGGCCCGAGCACATAGAACGGGGCATTGTGGCACAGGCGCTTCTGCAGTTTCATGTTGGCGGCGATCTCGTCGAGCGCCATGTGACCCGGGCCCTCGACCATGACCTGGACGCCGGCGGCCCAGGCACGCTTGCACAGCTTGCCCAGTTCGATCATCTCGGCGGTCTCGGTGGCGTCGTTGGAGTCGTAGAGGCAGCCCGGACGGCAGGAGTCGCCGAGCGAAATCGTCACGTCGTACTCGTGGCAAATCTCGAGCAGCTCGTCAAAGTACTCGTAGAAGGGGTTTTCGTTGCCGGTGACCTCCATCCAGCCAAACAGCAGCGAACCGCCGCGGCTGACGATGTTCATCAGGCGGCCGGTCTCCTTAAAGGTCTTGGTGACCGACTTGTTGATGCCGCAGTGGATGGTCATAAAGTCCACGCCGTCCTCGGCATGCGCGCGCACGACCTCGAACAGGTCGTCCTTGGTCAGCTTGACCAGCGGCTTTTCCATGTAGCCGATGGCGTCGTACATGGGGACGGTGCCCACCATGAGCGGCGTTTCGTCGATGAGCTGCTGGCGGAACTGGCGCGTCTTGCCCGAGTTAGAGAGGTCCATGATGGCGTCGGCGCCAAAGTCCTCGGCGATCTTGACCTTCTTCCATTCCTCGGCGGCATCGGCCTTGTCGCCCGAGATGCCCAGGTTGACGTTGACCTTGGTGGACAGGCCCTCGCCGACACCAAAGGCGCGCATGCCCTTTTTGATATGCACGATGTTGGCGGGAATGGCGATGCGGCCGTCGGCCACACGCTCGCGGATGTACTCGGGGTCGCGATGCTCGCGCTCGGCAACCTCCTTCATCTGCGGCGTAATCTGCCCGGCGCGGGCGAAGTCGATTTGCGTGACGAGCTTGGGCTCGGTCTGTGTGCTCATTGGCACGGCTCCCTTCGTTGGCATTACCCATATCAGGTTTGCGGGTCAGGGCGGGCGCACCCAATCTCAGCCTGCCGTCTTGTCCCGCAAGCTCCCCGTTTATGTAATGGGCTCAAGTATAGCTCGAATGGGTACGATTGGCCTAACGAGCGTGCCTGCGGGGAGGCGAACATGGAAGACAAGCATCTATATCGAGAGACGCAGTGGGATGTGTCGGCCGAGGAGGGCCGTGCCCATCATGGCCTTGTTGCGATTGGTTTTGCGGTGCTTGCCGTGTTGGTGATTGCCTTTTGTATTTGGACGTTTGGCGGTCGCGGCGGCGCTGGCTGGGAGTTCGAGGCTGATGATAGCCTACCGATTATGACGGTGAGGAGTACTGGCGGTAATGCCAATACGCTCGCCGTTCCGGGCGATTATTGGTACCCGCGCGATGAGTTTGTGCAGTTGCAGCTGAGTGGTGGGTCCATTCCAGGTGAAGAAATCGAACGCGTGACGTTTGATGCGGCGCTCAAAACGCTGACGGTGAAGCTCAAAAATCAAGGAGACGTTCCCACGACCATGGATATCGCCCTGACGGAATGGCGCCTGGAGCCTCCGTCGGGCGTCAAGGTGTCCGAGGTAGAACATGTCAAGATTACCTATCAGGACGGCTCGACAAATGAAATTGCCAGAGCCGACGGCTTGGCGCAATAGCCGCCGTGCCTAGGCGGCACATTCAAAAGTAGCGGTGGTCCTACAAGGCCTGTTCGTTCAGGAAGACCAAAGTGTTTTTATTTGAAAGCTCGGGAAAGTGACGATAACCAACGTCGAACGCGGTGAGCCCGCTTACATCCTCGAGCTTGTTTTCTGCCATCCAGCGCACCATGGAGCCGCGTGCCTTTTTGCTGGCGGTCGACCGTTGGATGGGCTTGCCGTTGCGGATGCCTTCGCCAAAGAGGCATGTGACGACCGTGACATCGGTGGTGAGGCGGGGCAGAACGGCTTTGGCGTATTCCGCGCTGGCGAGGTTGACGATCGTGGTGTTTGAGCCTGCCGGGGCGATAGCCCGCGCGAGCTTGTCGCTCCAAAACGCGTAGAGGTCTGGGGCATCGTCAACGGCGAGCTTCGCGCCCATTTCCAGCCGATATGGTTCCACGGCATGAAAGGGGCGAACGCACCCGTAGAGGCCAGAGAGGATCCACAGGTGGCTTTGCAGCCATGCGAGCTGCGCGGAATCCATCACCTCGGGCGCCATGCTCTGGTATTGAATGCCGTGGTAGGACATGACGGCAGGGGAGAGGTGACAGGCGAGTGCGGGATTTTCGAGATCGCCGTTTTTCAGGATGGGCCCGAACTCATGCAGGGTGTTGAGGCAAGGCCCCAGCAGTTTGTCACTCACGTTCCATAGCGCCTGCAGGCCGCCGCTGCCTTCATTTCGTTCGATATCTAGCAGTGTGCGGTGGAGGCGAGCCGTCTCGTGCGCAAAAGGTGGAATGCCCAGGACTTCAAAAGCATCTTGGGCCGCGCGCATCTGCTTGGCGGGCGAAATGATGACCTGCAGCATGGACTCTCCTCTGCCAAAAAGGAAGTTGCGGTGGAATACGGTCTGTTTTGGCCGTTTATGGGCCAGTTTAGTCTGTATTTCACCGCAACTGATGAAGGGTTGGTTACGCGCGCTCGATGAAGGCCTTGTAGCCGCGATAGGCCTCGTAGATATCGGCCTTGTTAGCGACCTCCCACAGGGCGTGCATGGACAGGACGGCAACGCCAGAGTCGATGACGTTCATGCCGTACTTAGCCATGATGTATGCGATGGTGCCGCCGCCGCCCGCGTTGACGCGACCGAGCTCGCAGGTCTGGAAGTCCACGCCGGCCTCGTCCATGATGTCGCGGATGAGGGCCACATACTCGGCGTCGGCGTCGTTAGAGCCGCCCTTGCCGCGGCTGCCCGTGTACTTGTTAAAGCACAGGCCGCGACCCATAAAGGCTGCGTTCTTGGTTTCGAACTTGCCGGCGTAGCCCGGGTCGAAGCCGGCGGACACGTCGGAGGAGAGCATGCGGCTGCGGGCGAGCGCGCGGCGCAGGGCCAGCGGGCTATCCTCGCCGGCGAGCGTCATGATCTCGGCGACGGTGTTCTCGAAGAAGCGGCTCGTCATGCCGGTGGCACCCACGGAACCGATCTCCTCCTTGTCGACGATGAGTGTGATGCTCGTGCGCTCCACGTTGGCGACGTTGATCTGGGCGAGCATGGACGGATAGGCGCAGACACGGTCGTCGTGGCCATAGCCCAGAATCATGGAGCGGTCGAGGCCCATGTCACGGGCGGGGCCGGCGGGCACGACCTCGATCTCGGCGGAGAGGAAGTCCTCCTCCTCGACGTCGTACTGCTCCTTGAGGATATCCAGGAACATCTGCTTGACGGGCTCCTTGGGAGCGTCCTTGTCGTCCTCGTCAAACTTGACGGGGCGGCCGCCCACGATCACGTCGAGGATCTCGGCGTCGACGGCGTCCTTGGCGGGCTTGGCCATCTGCTCGCTCGAGAGGTGGATCAGCAGGTCGGAGATGGTAAAGACCGGGTCGTCGGCCTTGTCACCGATGTTGATGTCGACGGTGGTGCCGTCCTTTTTGCAGATGACGCCCACGAGTGCGAGCGGGGAAGCGACCCAGTGGTAGCTCTTGACGCCGCCATAGTAGTGCGTGTCGAGATAAGCCATGTCGCCGGCCTCGAAGGTGGGGTTCTGCTTGAGGTCCAGGCGCGGCGAGTCCACGTGGGCGCCCAGGATGTTAAAGCCCTGCTCGAGCGGGGCGGTGCCCAGGTTGACGAGCATGAGGTCCTTGCCGTGATTGGCGGCGTACACCTTGTCGCCGGCCTTGAGCGCGCGGCCCTCGGCGATCACGGTCTCCAGATTGACGTAGCCCGCCTCCTCGGCCATCTTGATACCGGCCTTGACGCACAGGCGCTCGGTCTTGTTCTCACTCAAAAACTGCTTATAGCCGCGGCAAAGCTCCTCGAGCTCCTCGATCTGCTGTGGCGTGTACTTTTTCCATGCGCTGGGACGCTCCATGACGCAGGCTCCTTTCGGATCGATCGTGCTGGTTGATGTACCGTGAGCCATCGTATCACGCGCGGGCCCGCGGCGGCAGGGAAGCCTGATGTGCGGTGGCCGCGGGGCGGGGAGCGTGTAAACTGGTGTGAGCAAACCGTGCCCAGCCCAAAGCGAGGTATTCAATATGTCTGAAAAGCGCCGTACCTTTGCCGTCATCGACGGCAACTCGCTCATGCACCGCGCCTTCCACGCCGTGCCGCCCACCATGAACGCGCCGGACGGTCGTCCCACCAACGCAATCTTTGGCTTTTTGAATATGTTCCTCAAGATGATTGACGCCTTTAATCCCGACGGCGTTGTCGTGGCGTTTGACAAGGGCAAGCCGCGCGTGCGCATGGAGATGCTGCCGCAGTACAAGGCTCAGCGCCCGCCCATGGACCCCGATCTGCACGCACAGTTTCCCATGATTAAGGAACTGCTCGCCGCGCTCAACGTGCCGATTTTGCAGTCCGAGGGCTGGGAAGGCGATGACATCCTGGGCACTATGGCGCGCTTGGGCGAGCAGGCCGGTTGCGACATGTTGCTGGTGACCGGTGATCGCGATATGTACCAGCTCGTGACCGAGCACGTCAACGTGGTCTCGACTCGCAAGGGCCTGTCCGACGTGGCGATCATGACGCCCGAGAGCGTGGACGACCTGTATCACGGCATCACGCCGGCGCTCGTGCCCGATTTTTACGGTCTGAAGGGCGATACGTCGGACAACATTCCCGGCGTACCGGGCATCGGCCCCAAAAAGGCGAGTGCGCTCATCGCGCAGTACGGCAGCCTTGACGAGGTCATCGCGCATGCTGACGAGGTCAAGGGCAAGATGGGAGAAAACCTGCGCGCACACATCGACGACGCGCTGCTGAGCCGTAAGGTGGCGACCATCCGCACCGATGCACCCGTTGAGCTCGATTTTGAGGCGACGTCCTTCCCGGCGTTTTCCGCCGATGAGGTTTCCGCGGCGCTGGGCACGCTTGGTATCACCGCCATGCAGAACCGTTTCTTGGCGCTGATCGGCGGCGAGGGCGGGGCAGCTGCCAGCACGTTTGAGATTCCCGCCGTTTTGCGCGCAGCCGCCGGCGATGCTGGCGCGCTTGGTGCCGTTGCGGCTGAGGTCTCCCGCGTGATTGATGCCGGCGAGTGGGTCGCCGCCGTGGTGGACGATGACAAGGAAGAGGGCGCGCTCTTTGGGCTGACGCGCACGCTGTGGTTGGCGACGTCCAAGGGCCTGTTTGCGCTCGAGGAGGGCGACAGCGGTGCGGCGGCTGAGGTTGAGGGCTTCAACTTCGCCCACGGCGTGATTGCCGGCGTGCTCGCGCGTCTGTTTATGGAAGGCCGTGTGGCGAGCCCGGATATGAAGGCGCTTCTGCATGAGCTTTCGCCCATCGATTCTTCTGAGCTCGAGCTCATGGATCCGCTGGCAGTCGATTCCACGCGCATCTTCGATACCGTTGTTGCCGCCTACCTGTTGGATTCCGACCGCTCCGAGTTTGACGAGGTGTATCTGGCCGATACGTATCTGCAGATGGCGCTGCCTGCGGCGCGCGGCGCAGAGGGTGCTGGCGAGGACGCTCCTGCGCCCGCCGCTCGCACGGCGGCCTTGACGCTGGCGCTGGTTGCACCGCTGCGTGACCGCATGGCCCGCGAGAACGCCGCCAACGTGTTCGATGGGATCGAGATGCCGCTCGTGCCGGTGCTTGCCAAGATGGAGCGCGCGGGCATGCTCGTGGACCCCGACCGCCTGCACAGTCTGTCCGAGGGCCTGGCGACCCAGATTGCCGATGTCGAGCGCAGCATTCGCGACCTGGCCGGCGACGAGACCTTTAACATCGGCAGCCCCATGCAACTCTCGCACGTGCTGTTTGATGTTATGGGACTTCCGACCAAGGGCCTCAAAAAGACCAAGCGCGGCTACTATTCGACCAACGCCAAGGTGCTGAGCGACCTTGCCCGCGACCACGAGATCGTGCGCCTGATTTTGGACTGGCGTGAGAAGTCCAAGATTAAGTCGACCTATCTGGACACGCTGGGCCCGCTGCGCCGTGGTGACGGGCGTGTGCACACCACGTACAACCAGACCATCACCGCGACGGGGCGTTTGTCTTCGAGCGACCCCAATCTGCAAAACATTCCGACGCGCTCGGAGCTTGGGCGTACCGTCAAGACGGCGTTCTCGGCGGGCGAGGGCAGCGTCTTTTTGGCGGTGGACTACTCGCAGATCGAGCTGCGCCTGCTCGCGCATCTTTCGGGTGACGAGCACCTGGTGCGCGCCTTCAACGAGGGCGAGGACTTCCATGCCGAGACGGCCGCGCGCGTATTTGGCGTGCCGGTGTCCGAGGTGACACCCGACCTGCGTAGCCGCGCCAAGGCCGTGAACTTTGGCATCGTGTACGGCCAGCAGGCCTATGGACTGTCGCAGTCGCTGCACATCTCGATGGCCGAGGCGCGCGACATGATTGATCGCTACTACGAGGCCTACCCGGGCGTGCGCACGTTCCTCGACAATGTGGTGGCGCGAGCCAAGCAGACGGGCTATGCCGAGACCATGTATGGCCGCAGACGCCATATTCCCGAGCTCAAGGCCAAAAACCCACAGCTCCGCGGCTTTGGTGAGCGCACGGCCATGAACCACCCCATGCAGGGCACCGCCGCCGACATCATCAAGATCGCCATGGCCCGCGTAAGCCGCCGCCTGGAAGAAGAGGGTTTTGCCGCCCACATGATCTTGCAGGTACACGACGAACTGGATTTTGAGTGCCCCGTCAACGAAGTCGAGCGCCTAACCACCATGGTCCGCGACGTCATGGAACACGTCGTAGACCTCCGAGTACCCCTAATCGCCGAAGCCTCAACCGGAGTAACCTGGGCCGACGCCAAATAGGAAAGCACTCGGTAAGGCAAGCTCGCCCAAGACGCAAGCCCCCACATACTTAAGATTTGGGACAAACACTACTGATTAATTTGTCCCGCGGTCTAGATCG
>UQNB01000070.1 GCA_900542235.1 uncultured Collinsella sp. | reverse complement strand
ACGCGCATAAAGAAAGCCTCCCATTTCTCATGTCCAAGAAATGGGAGGCAGTTCAACATCGATGCACGGGCCATTTATTGTCTGCGAGCGGCAGGTGGTGTCAGCGTCTTATGCCTCGAGGTTTTCCTCGATCCAGGCGACGGCACCCTTGGGATCCTTAGTGAGGTCGATGTACTGTTTGCCCTTGGGCGACAGTAGCGTGATGCCCAAGCGGTCGGTGTCGGCCTTCATCTCGTTGTAATAGGTGCGAACCTGCGGAGCCAGGACGATGACGTTGTACTGGTCCATGATGGCGTAGTGACTGCCGTAGGCACCGGCGTTGGCGGTAATGTCGATGCCCAGCTCGTCGGCGCCTTCCTTAAGCGCGTTGGCGAGCAGTGCAGAGGTGCCGGCGCCAGCGCACAGAACCAGAACCCTCAGATCCTTGCCCTTAAGGGCGGACGGAGCTGCGGAGGCCTCAGTGGCAGAAGCGGTCTCGACAACAGGAGCCTCAACGGCGGGGGCGTCAGCGGTCTTGACGGTCTTGGTCTCCTCGGCCTCTTCTTCGGCCAGGGTCTCGGCCTCCTGCTTGCACAGGACGTTGTCGTAGGCCTTGCAGAACGGGTAGTAGATCAAGAAGTCAACGACCAGCAGGACGACAACCAGGACCAGAGAGATCGGCTGGAAGTTGGTGTCGATGAAGGTGCCGATCGGTCCGGGGAGTGCCCACGGCATGGCATAGATAAAGCCGTTCATGCCCAAAAAGTCGATGAAGAACTTACCAATGAGGACGTTGGCCACGGGGGCAAACAGGAACGGGATCAGGAAGTACGGGTTGAGGATGATGGGCGCGGCGAACAGCAGCGGCTCGTTGACGGCGAACATCACGGGTACGACAGAGGCTTTGCCGACGGCCTTGAGCTGCTTGGAGCGCATAAAGAGCAGGAAGATGATCGGGACAATGAACGTGGCGCCGGTGCCGCCGAGTTCGCCGATGTAGTTACCGAAGTTCTCGGTCAGGGCGAGGGCGGGGTGACCGCCGGCCTGCAGCGTGGCGAGGTTGGTGGTGATGTTGCCAAACAGCGCGGCGTTGAGGGCAGGCTTAACGACCGAGGGGCCGTGGATGCCCATGAACCAGAACAGCGGGATCATGAACCAGATGAGGGCGAGGCCGGCGTAGGAATCGGCAGCGGCGAACAGCGGGCTCACCAGCGTGGAGATGACGTTGGCAAACGGGACGGCCAAGCAGGTGCGGCAGATAACGTCGATGACGGCGACAAACAGGATGGAGAAGCTGAAGGCGAAGATGTCGCGGAAGTTCTGGGCGATGGCGCCGGGGACTTCTTTGGGCAGCTTGATGGTGATGTCTCGCTTAATGCAGAAGGCATAGATGTTGACCGTGGCAAATGCGGCGACAAAGGAGCTCAGCAGGCCCTTGGTGCCCATGTTGTCGGTAAAGAACACCGAGACATCGGCGCCGTCGATCTTGGCACTCGTCTGGGTAACGGCCAAGATGAGCATAGCGCACATGGCGGCGACCATGGTGCTCGTGGCGTTGATGGCCTTGCCGGCAGGCATGCGGCGGTTCTTGGAGCCGGTCAGCGCGCTTGCGGTGGTGCCGGCGACCATGATGCCCACGACGCCCATCGTGAAGTTGTAAACCTTGTTGCAGAAGTTCACGACGTCGACGTTCCACCAGTCGGGCAGCGTAAAGCCGCCGACCGTGGCGACAACGCCCGGCAGGGTCGAAATAAGCAGGAAGACAGAAGAAGACAGGATGATGGGCATTGCTGCCAAAAAGCCGTCTTTAATGGCCTGAAGGTAGATGTTCTTAGAGACCTTGTCGAAGTACGGCTGACCTTTCTCCAAGAACTTAACGATCGATTCCATAGTTCACGCTCCTCTTTGCATGAAATCTTAATGGCATGGACATTGAAAACCTATATGGTCTCCCGCTTGCTAAAAGCCCGGGTGCAGGCGGGGTCGGTCCCAGGGGGAGAGAGGGGAGCGGCTGGGTTTGTATCGCATGGGGCCGCTCCCCCTCGGGGGAAAGCGAGGCGATGCGCTACTGCGCGTCCGCCATAGTGTCGGCGAGCTCCTTGTACCAGAGTGCCGACTGCTTGATGTAGCGTTTTTGCGTGTCGAAGTCGATGTAGAACAGGCCGTAGCGCTTGTTATAGCCATTGGCCCACGAGAACTGGTCCTGCAGGCTCCAGATAAAGTAGCCCTGGACGTCGACGCCCTCGGTACGCGCCTGGAGCACCTTCTCCATGTGCTGGTCGACAAAGTCGATGCGCTCGGGATCGGCGACGATGCCGTTTGCGTCGGGCTCGGGGTCCTTGTGGCCCAGGCCGTTTTCGGTGATATAGATGACGGGGAGGTTGGGATAGGTGGCGCTGATGTGCTTGAGCGTGTCGTAGAGGCCTTGCGGGTAGATGAGCCAATCCCAGTCGGTGGTGGGGATACCCGGCATATCGACCTGCTGCCCGACGCCCTTAAACTTAAAGCACGAGGTGCCCTTGTCTCCGGTGCCGTTAAAGCTGTTGGTGGACTCGCCATCGTAGGCGGCGATAAACGCCGACTGATAGTAGTTGAGGCCGAACATATCGTTGCGGGGCGCCGCCTTGGCGAGCTCCTCCATGTCGCTGTCCTCAACCGTAAGCGTGGCGTTGTTGGCACGCAGAATCTCGTTGATGAGTGAGAGGGTGCGCGCGGAGTAGTGACCCAGGAAGGCGCCGTCCATGATGAAGTCGGTGTAGAAGGCGTTGTACAGGTCGGCGGCGTGCTGGTCGGCGGGCGAGTCTGTGGCAGGATATGCCGGCGTCAGGACGTTGACCATGCCAATGCGTCCGCCCAGGTGCTCGGTCTCGTCAAGATCCTTATACAGGTTGACGGCGCGGGCGTGGGCAACGAGCTCGTTGTGCTGGCTCTGGATGCCGCTCGTCACATCAAAGTGATGGTTGGGCGGGAAGTTGCCTTGGATGTATTGGGAGTGCGAGAGGCTGATGAGCTCGTTGATGGTGAACCAATTCTTGACCTCGCGGAACTCGCGGAAGCAGAACTCGGCATAGCGCACATAGGCGTCGACGGTCTTGCGGTTGAGCCAGTCGCCCTGGTTGAACAGGGCGGCGGGGGAGTCAAAGTGATGCAGGGACACATAGGGCTCGATGCCATACTTTTTGCAGCAGGCGAACAGCTCGTGGTAGTGCTTAACGCCCTCGGCGAGGGGCTCGGCATCGTCGCCGTTGGGGAAGATGCGGGTCCAGGCGATGGACACACGGATGGCGTTGAGTCCATGCTCGGCAGAAAGGCGGATATCCTCCTCGTAGCGGTTGTAGAAATCACTGGCCGGGTCGGGCAAAAAGCGACCCTGGGCGACAAGGTAATCGTCCCACATGGTCTTACCCTTGCCTGCCACCTTCGTGGAACCTTCCGTTTGGTACGCGGCGGTTGCGGCGCCCCAAACAAAGCCCTTCGGCAGCTGCTGTACGCGGTTTAGCAAAGACATATGCATACACCCTCTCGTCTCGCTGTTCGATATTGTGCGTTTGCGCTCAGGAGGCTCCCTGGTTAGCGTTCAGCGGTGAAAAAGCCCGATAAACACTATCTTAAAATGATTAGAACCAAAATGAGCGCGTGAACATTTGACAATGAGCACGTTAACATCCGGCTGGGATGTATAGAAACAAAACAACTTCAAACAGCCGCGAACGGTTGTATTTGTTCGGTAAGCGGTTTTGATTGACAGAAGTTTTCATGTTGTGGTATATGGCTCGGGTATCATGAGCACGTTATCAATGTATGTACGATGCGCCATGGGCGCGGGGAATAGTTGGGAAGCAGGTTAGCGTGGAAGGCATGGCTCAGCAAACAAGGAATGGTCATTCGGCGAGCGCGGCAGAGGTTGCGGCGCTCGCTGGCGTGAGCCGCCAGACTGTGTCTCGCGTGGTCAACGGTATGCCTAACGTGACGGAAAAGACGCGCAAGCGTGTGCTGGCCGCCATGGAAGAGCTGGGCTTTCGTCCCAATTTTGCTGGAGCGGCGTTGCGCGGCGGGTCGTATCGTTCTATTGGCCTGTGCATGTACAACATCACACGTGTCGGTAACCTAGCGACGCTCGAGGGTATCATGCAAGCGGCGCGCGAGCACGATTTTGCCGTCACTATGATCGAGATGGGCGGCGACAAGCCCTATACACTTGCCGATGCCTCGCGCCGCATGGTCGAGCGACCCGTCGACGGCATGATTCTCAACATGAACCGCATGGCTCCCGATTTTGAGGAGTTTGTTCCCCAGCCGGGAGTGCGAACGGTCATCCTGTCCATGTATGCGCATCCGCGCTGCACGACGATCGACTCCGACCAGTATGGTTCGTGCGAGCTGTTGACCAATTATCTGCTGGAACATGGTCACTCGAATATGCGGTTTGTGGCGGGTCCGGAAAACTCGATTTCCTCGCGTTTTCGTGAGGCCGGTTGGCGCGATACGCTGGGTCGTGCTCATGTCGATGCCGCTCCGATGCTGCGTGGCGATTGGAGTGCGGACAGTGGGTACGCCATGGGCGAGCGGATTGCGGCCGAGGTGCTTGCCGGCGGGTCGCAGGCGCCGACTGCCGTGCTTGCGGCAAATGACCAGATGGCGCTGGGCGTTATCGCCGCGCTCGAGAACGCGGGCCTGTCCGTGCCAGACGACGTGAGCGTGGTTGGTATCGACGACGCACTCGAGGGACTTGTTCCTCACAATCGGCTGACGACGCTGCGATTTGATTTGCGCGGTGTCGGTAAGCTTGCGTTTGAGGCGGCGATTGGAGAGAGCTCGTCTATCGAGGCGATTCATGTGCCGAGTACGCTGGTCGAACGCTCGACTGTTAGGGACATACGGGGTTAGGTCCTACTCCGTTTGTCTCGATTTGTAACAGGTAGACGGTCAAAAGCGGGCTACGTGTTACAGATTTAGATTCTTCGGAAAGAGTAATCCTGTTCGTCTCAATCTGTAACAGCTAGGACCAAAAAACTCGGCTAGATGTTACAGATCGAGACAAACGGCTCCCGACCAGCCCAAAAACAAAAAGACCGGGGGCGGCGCGCCGTGTGACGTGCCGCCCCCGGCTGAGAAATGGGGACAGGTTGTGTGAGCGGGCAACCCCGCCAGCCACTAGTCCAGACGACGGGTCTGCGCCACGTGCTTGTACCAGTAGGCGCTTGCCTTGGGCGTGCGCTTCTGGGTTTCAAAGTCAACGTAGAAGAAGCCGTAACGCTTGTTGTAGCCATTGGTCCAGGAGAACTGATCCTGCAGGCTCCACAGGAAGTAGCCGCCCACGTTGACGCCCACCTCCATGGCCTTGAGCAACCAGCGCAGGTGCTGCTCGATGTAGTCGATGCGCGGCTGGTCGTCCACAAAGCCGTCTTTGTAGGGGTCCTTGTAGCCCATGCCGTTCTCGGTGATGAAGATCTGCTTGTAGTTGGGGTAGCGCTGCTTAATGTAGACGAGCAGATCGAACAGGCCCTCGGGATAGATGATCCAGTCCCAGTCGGTGGTGGGGATGCCAGGCTTGTTCACATGCTCGCCAATGCCCTTGACGCGCCAACGGCCGGTGCCCTTCTCGCCCGTACCGTTGTGGTGCAGGTCGTTCTCGCCGTCGTAAGCCTTCAAAAAACGGCACTGGTAGTTGTTAACGCCCAGGTAGTCGTTGTAGAGCGCGGCCTCGCGCATGATTTCCAGATCCTCGTCTAGGATCTGGATGGTGCCACCCGAGACGGCGGCCAGGCGGTTGGCGCACTCGAGGGTGTCGGGCGCGTAGTCGCCGCGGAAGGTGGCGTCGAGCAAGAACTGGTTTTGCAGCACGTGCTCGTTGTTGGCGGCCTTGATATCGGCGGGGTCGTTCTCGTTGAGCGGATACTTAAACTCCAACGACTGAATGACGCCGACCTTGCCCTTAAAACCGCCGTTGTGGAAGGCCAGCACTGCCTTGGCGTGGGCGAGCATCATGTTGTGCTCGCACTGGAAGGCCTCGGCCAGATGCGCCTTGACGCCACCGGGGAAGGTGCCCTCGATGTAGGTGTTGGAGGCATCGGCCCAAATCTCGTTAAAGGTGAACCAGTAGGTCACCTGGTCGGCGTACTCCTTAAAGCAGAAGGTGGCAAAGTCCACAAAGGCGTCGATGGTCTCGCGGTTGAGGAAATCGCCCTTCTCAAAGAGGGGCAGCGGCGTGTCGAAGTGATGCAGCGTGACGAACGGCTCAACGTGGTGCTTATGGCACTCGGCGAAGAGATCGTGGTAGAACTGCACGCCCTCGGGGTTGATTTCGCCGGTACCGTTGGGGAAGATGCGGCTCCAGGCGATGGAGAGGCGAATGCCGTTGATGCCAAACTCCTCGCACAGCTCCAGATCGACGGGGTACTGGTTGTAGAAGTCCGAAGCGGGATCGGGGGAGAAGCGCCCCTGGGCCTCCAGGAAGTCGTCCCAGGCGACTTTGCCCTTACCGTGAGTGCGGGTCTCGCCCTCTACCTGGTAGGCAGCAGTGGCGCCGCCAAAAACAAAGTCCTCGGGAAACTGCGCGGGCGGGTTGGTGACGCTAGCAGGGTTAACGGACATGATGATCCAATCGTCTAAATCGAAGGGCCAGCCGGTCTTGGATGGTCGGCTGGCCCTGAGCGTTACTTACTTAGAGAGCTGTTCACTCACGAAGGCGAGAGACTTATCGCCGTTCTGGGAGAGCTCGATGTATTGCTTGCCACGGCAGGCGACGCACTTGTTGCCCACGCGCTCGCAGTCCTTCTGCAGGTCGGCCAGGTAGCTCGCGGCCTGCGGGGCCAGGACGACTAGGTCAAAGTCGGGGAGCATGTCAACGTGGTTGCCGTATGCCTCGGCAGCGGTCTCAAGATTGATGCCGCGCTCCTTGGCGGCCTTGGCCAGCGCGTTGGCGAGCAGGCCCGAGGTGCCGCCACCCTGGCAGAGCACGAGCACGCGCTTGCCGTTGAGGTCGCTGGCGGTCGTTGCCTCGGCAGCGGGTGCTGCAGAAGCGGCGGGGGCGTCGACCTTCACGGCCTCGGCAGCAGCGCCAGCGGCAACGCTCTTGGCGTCGGCCTTGCCCTGGAAGGCATCGTTGAGCTTGGCGGCCTTCTCGGCGTTCTTGGCGGCGAGCTCCTCCTGGGAGATCTCGGCCTCCTCGGCGCACTTCTGGGCGTCATAGGCACGGAAGAACGGGTAGTACAGAACGAAGTCGACGACCAGGATAAGGGCGAGCATCACAAAGGCGAGCGGCTGGAAGCCCAGGCCCATGATGGTGCCGATGGGGCCGGGGACGGTCCAGGGCAGGGTGTACATAAAGCCGTTCATGCCCAAGAAGTCGATAAAGATCTTGAGGATCCAGATGTTGGCGATCGGGGCAAAGACAAACGGGACAAAGAAGACGGGGTTGAGCACGATGGGCGCGGCGAACAGCAGCGGCTCGTTGACGGCAAAGCAGACCGGGACGATGGCAGCCTTACCGACGGCGCGCATCTCCTGAGACTTGGCCAGGAAGCAGAACATAAAGACCAGGACGAGCGTGGCGCCGGTGCCGCCCATGCAGACGACGAAGTATTGGGCACCCTGGGTCAGGACAGCGGAAGCGTGCTGGCCAGCCTGGAACGCAGCCAGGTTGTCGGTCATGTTGGCAACGAGGGCGGCGGCGATGGCGGGCTCGACGATCGAGGGGCCGTGGACGCCCACGAACCAGAAGAGGCTCATGGCGCCGTAGATCACAGCGAGGCCGATGTAGCCGTCGGCAGCGGTGAACAGGGGCTGGAACACCTGGATGACGCCCTGGGCAAAGCAGAAGCCAAAAGCAGCGCGGAAGGCGATGTCAAAGACCCAAAAGACGGTGATGCAGACGGAGAAGGGGATGATGTCCTTAAAGGTCTGCGAGATGTTGGGCGGAACTTGCTCGGGCATCTTGACGGTGATGTTGCGCTTAATGAAGAACTTGTAGATGATGCCGGTCACAAACGCAGCGATAAAGGCGGTCAGCAGGCCTTTGGAACCAAGGTAGGTGGTGTTGAAGCCGCTGGCAGCGTCCGTGGCGATCGTGTCGCTCGAAAGGAGCAAGAAGCCGATGATGGCCGCGCACATGCACGAGATGAAGTTGATCTGGTTGTTCTTGGGCAGATCGCGGTTCTGAGCGTCGGCGAAGTGCTTGGCTGTGGTGGCAGCGCAGGCGATGGCCAGGATACCCATGGAGTAGTTGTAGCACTTCCACAGGGCGTTGTTGATGTCATCGGGCCAGTAGAAACCCCAGATGTTGGGGACCGAGGCTACCAGGCAGAAGATGGACGAGAAGATGATGATGGGGATGACGGAGATAAAGCCGTCGCGGATCGCCTTGAGGTACTTGTTGCGGGCGATCGCGTTGAAAAAGGGCTGGCCCTTTTCGATGATGGCGATGAGTTGCTCCATGCAATGCTCCTAAGAGTCGGTGGGTTAGCAACGATGGTAGCTTTTGGCGTTCAGTTGCCAAAATGTTGACGTTGCCATTTTGCGACACAAAAAAAGACGCGAACCGGTGGTTCCTGTGCCTGCGAACCGTCGATTCCCTATGCGTAAACGTTTGAGCCGCCCGGTGGCTCTGTGTTTGCGCAATGGCAACGTTAACATTTGGGCGTCAAAAGCCGTTTGGGGAAGCAAAAATGTCGGTGAACGGTAGGTTTTGGGTGGTGAGCGTATGGTGGGGGAGGCGTTGGATATACTTGGAGGCGTTCAATATGACTGCGCAGGATGCCGTCAATGGCATCGTTGACACGGAAAGATCGACCAATGGCCGCTGTTAAAAAATCGGTTTCCGTTAAGGACGTGGCGCGTCTCGCGGGCGTCTCGGAGCAGACAGTCTCGCGTACGGTGCACGATTCGCCCAGCGTGCGCCCCGAGACCAAGGAGCGCGTGCGCGCCGCCATGCGCGAGCTGGGGTATCGCCCCAATTTTGCCGGTCGATCGCTGCGCCGCGGCAAATTTAAGACCGTCGGCGTCGCCATGTTCAACATTACCGGCACCGGCAACCTCGACCGTATGGAGGGCTTTGCCGCCGCCGCCGACAAACACGGCTACGCCATCACCCTCACTAAAGTAGATGGACACCCCTATACCCTCGAGAGCGCATCGTCGCGTATGAGCGCACTGCCGGTGGACGGTATTGTCGTGATTATGAACCGCATGCCGGCGGACTTTGGCACTTTTGAGCCGCTGCCCGGCATGCAGACGGTGCTCGTTACGATGTTGGAGCACCCGCTCTGTTCAACGGTCGATAATGACCAGTTCGATTGTTCGCGCCAGGTGGTCGAGTACTTGCTGGGGCGGGGGCACAAAACCGTGCACTTTATCTCGTGTCCCGAGCGCTCGCTTTCGGGCATGCGGCGCGAGGAAGGCTGGCGCGAGACATTGCGTGCGCATGGCATTGAGCCCCCGCAGCTCGTGCGCGGCGATTGGACGGCACAGAGCGGGTATGCTGCCGGTCAGGCTCTGGCGGACGATCCGACCTGTACGGCCATTTATGCCTCCAACGATGCCATGGCATATGGCTGCATCCGTGGGCTCGAGTCGCGCGGGAAGCGCGTGCCCCAGGACGTGAGCGTGGTGGGTGTTGACGACAGCCTGGGCGATATCGTGCCCGACCGTCGCCTGACCACGGTGCGCTTTGACAACAAACGTGTCGGCATGTGGGCAGTCGATAAGATCGCCGGTGCCGAGGAGGTTGCGTCTGGCGTGGAGCACATGCTGATCCCCGGCGTGCTCGTAGAGGGCGATACGGTGCGCGATTTGCGTTAGGGTGCGGTCCTGTTTGGGTTTACGCTAATCATGTTTGATATTGTTCGAAATGGTTTGGAAACCGTTCACGGGCGAAAAAAGACCGTTCACGGCTCGAAATAACGGTTTGCATTGTTCCTTTTTGTTTGAATGTTATTGTTTCTGTCATACACAGCGCAGCGCGTATGCCCGGACGCGATGCTCTCCGTTGGTTCATATGTGAAAGGAACGCAATATGGCAACCAAAGAAGAAATCTCGATGGTTGGATTCGAGATTGTCGCATACGCAGGTGACGCCCAGACCGATCTGCTTGCAGCGCTCGATGCTGCTCGCGAGGGTGATTTTGAGAAGGCCGAGCAGCTGCACAAGGATGCCAGCGATGCGCTCATCGGTGCCCACGACACGCAGACCAAGCTGCTTTCGCAGGAGGCCGGCGGCGGCGAGATGGAGATGACCTTCATCATGGCTCACGCTCAGGACACTCTCATGACCACTATGATTCTGGAGAAGCAGACCCGCTTTACCATCGATGCCTACAAGCGCATCGCCGAGCTCGAGGCCAAGCTCGCCTAACGAGCCCGCACAACCAAGTCCCCTTCCAAAAGCTCTGCCGCAAACTCGCGACAGGGCTTTTTCTTTTCAAGACTTTAGTCTGCTGGCCGCGCAGCGGCCAGCTTTGAACCACCCGCTACG
>UQNB01000069.1 GCA_900542235.1 uncultured Collinsella sp. | reverse complement strand
TCGCGGCTCGCCGTGGCCTGACGGTCTCCGAGATGTTCGTCGGTAAGGAGAACTAAGCATGGCTGACACCATCAAGATCAAGCAGGTCCGCAGCACCAACGGTTGCAAGCAGGACCAGGTCCGTACTGTCCGTGCCCTCGGTCTCCACAGGATCCGCGAGGTTCGCGAGATTGCTGACAACGAGTCCGTCCGCGGCATGATCTTCAAGGTCAAGCACCTTGTCGAGATTGTAGAGGAGTAGCAAATGCAGCTTCACGATCTTACTCCCGCGCCCGGTTCCACCAAGAACCGCAAGCGCGTCGGCCGTGGCAATTCTTCGGGTCACGGCACCACTTCTGGCCGCGGCCAGAAGGGCCAGGGTTCCCGCTCTGGTGGCACCAAGGGTGCCGGCTTCGAGGGTGGCCAGACTCCGCTGGCCATGCGCCTGCCTAAGCTTCCGGGCTTCCGCAACCCCCGTCGTATCGAGTACACCGCTGTTAACGTTGAGCGTCTCGAGCGTAAGTTCGAGGACGGCGCTGTGATCGACGGTGCCGCTCTTAAGGCCGCTCGCATCACCAAGAGCGAGTTCGAGCCCGTCAAGGTGCTCGGCAATGGTGAGCTCACCAAGAAGTTCACGGTCAAGGTCGACAAGGTCAGCGCTTCTGCGCAGGCCAAGATCGAGGCCGCCGGCGGAAAGGTCGAGCTGCCGTGCTAAATGGTCTTAAGAATGCTTTCCGCATCAAAGAATTGCGCGAAAAGATTCTTTTTACCATAGCTATGCTCGTCGTGTACCGCATTGGTGCGCACGTTCCTGTGCCCGGCATTCCCTTCCAGGGGATGCTGGGCCTTTTCTCGACCGATAACAATTCGGTCGCCGCAGGTGCTATGGCCCTCCTGAATCTTTTCTCTGGCGGCGCGTTGAGCTATGTGTCGGTGTTTTCGCTGGGCATCATGCCTTACATCACCAGCTCGATCATCCTCCAGATGCTCCAGGCCGTTGTGCCTTCCCTGCATGAGCTTGCCCGCGAGGGCGAGGTCGGTCAGACCAAGATTACGCAGTATTCGCGTTATCTCACCCTGGCTCTGGCAATCCTCAACTCCGTGGGTTACCTCTTCCTCTTTAAGAGCTTCGGCATCAGCTTTAATGGCGCCGGCGCTCCCGAGATCATCTTCGACCTCATGATCGTCGGTACGCTCACTGCGGGCGCCATGCTGATTATGTGGATTGGTGAGCTCATCACCCAGCGCGGTATCGGCAATGGCATGTCGCTGATCATCTTCGCGAACATCATGGCCGGCCTTCCGCAGGCTATCTTCTCCAGCACCGAGGGCAATGCCGGTGGCATCATCACCATGGTGATCATCTGCGCCATCATCCTGCTGGTTATCCCGCTGATTGTTTTCCTCGAGCGCGGCCAGCGCCGCATCCCGGTCTCCTACGCCAAGCGCGTCGTGGGCCGTCGCATGATGGGTGGCCAGACCACCTACCTGCCCATCAAGGTCAACACCGCGGGTGTCGTGCCGATCATCTTCGCTTCGGCGCTGCTGTACTTCCCGGCTCAGATTGCCGTGTTCTTCCCCGGCATCGGCTGGATTCAGGCAGTTGCCTCTGCGCTTTCGACCGGTTGGCTCAACTGGGTGCTTAATGTTGTCCTCATCGTGTTCTTCGCGTACTTCTACACCTCCATGGTGTTCAACCCCGATGACACGGCCGACAACCTTAAGAAGCAGGGCGGCTTTATTCCGGGCGTCCGTCCGGGTAGGGCTACCGCGGCCTACATCAAGAACGCGCTCAACAAGATCACGCTTCCCAGCGCTGTCTTTTTGGCGCTTATCGCCATCGTGCCTTCGATCATCTTCTCCTTCACGGGTAACCATCTGATCCAGGCATTTGGCGGCACGTCCATCCTCATCATGGTCGGCGTCGTGCTCGACACGGTCGATAAGCTCGAAGGCCAGATCAAGATGTATGATTACGATGGATTCTTTAAATAGGCTAGAGGAGGATTGCTCATGAACCTCGTATTGCTCGGAGCTCCGGGTGCCGGTAAGGGCACCGTCGCACAGGAGCTCGTCGCCGAGTTTGGTGTCGCTCACATTTCCACGGGCGACCTGCTGCGTGCTGCCGTTAAGGGTGGCACCGAGCTTGGTATTCAGGCTAAGAAGTACATGGACGCTGGCGAGCTCGTTCCCGACCAGCTCGTGATCGACCTTGTCAAGGAGCGCCTTGCTGCCGATGACGCCCAGCAGGGCTTCATCCTCGACGGCTTCCCGCGCAACACCGCCCAGGCTGTGACGCTCGATTCCGAGCTCTCCGCCATGGGTCGCGAGATCGACTGCGCTCTTCTTGTCGATGTGGCCCCCGAGGTCATCATCGATCGTCTGTCTTCGCGTCGCACCTGCCGCGCCTGCGGTTACACCGGCACCGCTGCCGATGCTACCTGCCCCAAGTGTGCCGGCGAGATGTATCAGCGCGACGACGACAAGCCCGAGACCATCAAGAACCGTCTCGACGTCTACGAGAAGTCCACGAGCCCGCTCGTCGACTACTATCGTGGCCAGGGTCTGCTCAAGTCGGTCAACGGTGACCAGGCTCGCGAGACCGTGTACGGGGATGTCAAAGAGGCTCTCGGTCTATGATCAAGATTAAGTCTGCAACGCAAATCGAGCAGATGAAGAAGGCAGGAGCGCTATCTAAGATGGCGCTCCGCCACGTTGGAGCCATGGTGCGCCCCGGCGTTTCGACTTTTGAGCTCGATCAGCTCGCGGAGCAGATTATCCGCATGCATGGCGGCACCCCGGCCTTTAAGGGTTACGGCGGGTTCCCGGGAACCATTTGCGCATCGATCAACGATGCCGTGGTCCACGGTATTCCCAACCCCGACATGATCCTGCGCGATGGCGATATCATTTCCATCGATACGGGAGCCGTTGTCGACGGTTGGGTCGGCGATAACGCTTGGACGTTTTTTGTCGGCACACCCACGCCCGAGGCCAAGGCCCTGTGCGAGGTTACGCGCGATTGCCTTAAGGCTGCCATCGAGCAGGCTGTCCCCGGTAACCATATCGGGGATGTTGGTTATGCCGTTCAGTCTCTCGCCGAGTCTCACGGCTATGGCGTTCTTCGTGACTATGTTGGCCATGGCATTGGCCGCGTTATGCACGAGGACCCCAACGTTCCTAACTATGGAAAGAAGGGGAGGGGCGTTCGCCTCCAGGCCGGCATGGTCATTGCCATCGAGCCGATGGTTACGATGGGTTCCAACCATGTGAGCACGGGCTCCGACGGTTGGATTGTTACGACCAACGACCACCTGCCCGCCGCGCACTACGAGAACACCGTCGCCATTACCAATGACGGTCCGGTGATTCTCACCACGGATGCCCAAGGTGCTTGGTGTTCGCTCCAAGGCGGAGAAATGTAACAAGTTCCACTTAGTTGTGGAGCCATTACGAAGTTATTACGATGCGTGCATACGTGTTGTAGAATACTCAATCGCTGTCGTTTTCTAGAGAAAGATGATTGCTTGTGAAGAAGGAAGACGCAATTGAGCTCGAGGGTACGGTAAAGGAGCCGCTGCCCAACGCCATGTTTAAGGTTGAGCTCGAGAACGGTCATTCGGTTCTGTGCAACATTTCTGGCAAGATTCGAATGAATTACATCCGTATTCTCCCCGGTGACAGGGTTGTCGTGGAGCTTTCCCCGTACGACCTGACCCGCGGTCGCATCACCTATCGCTATAAATAGCGGCACGCATACACGCTCTTTTCCGACTGCAGGCTTAGCTCAACCTACGGTCGGATTGTGTGTGAAGACCAGCCATAGTTTTAAACGCCTGCGGCTGGGCGAGTAGATAGTAGGGAAGTAGTTTGAGCGCTACCGAAAGGAAGAACGATGAAGGTACGTCCTTCGGTCAAGAAGATGTGCGATAAGTGCAAAATCATTAGGCGCCATGGCAAGGTCCTCGTCATTTGCGAGAACCCCCGTCATAAGCAGCGTCAGGGTTAAGAGAGGAGACTACGTTGGCCCGTATTAATGGTGTCGACCTCCCGCGTGAGAAGCGCGTTGAGATCGGTCTGACCTACATTTACGGCATCGGCCGCACCACTGCGACGAAGATCTGCGTCGAGTGCAACGTTAACGTGGATACGCGCGTTAAGGACCTCACCGAGGATGAGGTTAACGCCATCCGCGATTATATCGATAAGAACCAGATCATGGTTGAGGGCGACCTCCGCCGTGAGCGCAACCAGAACGTCAAGCGCCTTATGGACATCGGCTGCAACCGCGGCCTTCGTCACCGCAAGGGCCTCCCGGTCCGCGGCCAGCGCACCCACACTAACGCTCGTACCCGCAAGGGCCCGAAGCGTCAGATCGGTGCTAAGAAGAAGAAATAAGGAGCGCTAGATAGATGGCTACTGCTAAGAAGAACGTTCGCGCTGCCCGTCTGAAGCGCGCGGACCGTAAGAACATTTCCGTGGGCCAGGCTCACATTCGTTCTACGTTCAACAACACGATCGTTTCGATCACCGATCCCCAGGGCAACGTCATTTCCTGGAAGTCGGCTGGCCAGGTGGGCTTCAAGGGCTCCCGTAAGTCCACGCCGTTCGCTGCCCAGATGGCTGCCGAGGCTGCTGCCAAGCAGGCCATGGAGCACGGTATGAAGAAGGTTTCCGTCTTCGTCAAGGGCCCCGGCTCCGGTCGTGAGACCGCCATCCGCTCCCTCCAGGCTGCTGGCCTCGAGGTCTCGAGCATCCAGGACAAGACCCCCATCCCGCACAACGGCTGCCGCCCCAAGAAGCGTCGCCGCGTGTAACTGAAAGGATCGTATCAATATGGCAATCGACAGGACTCCTGTTCTTAAGCGCTGCCGTCAGCTCGGGATCGATCCCGCTGAGCTCGGTTACAGCAGCAAGAAGGAATCTATCCGTCAGCCCAAGCGCCGTCGCAAGGAATCTGAGTACGGCATGCAGCTGCGCGAGAAGCAGAAGGTCAAGTTCATCTATGGCGTTCTGGAGAAGCAGTTCCACGGCTACTTCAACAAGGCCCGCAAGATGAACGGCGTCACCGGTGAGAACCTCATGATCATCCTTGAGTCTCGCCTCGACAACGTCGTCTTCCGTCTTGGCTTCGCCCGCACCCGCAAAGAGGCTCGTCAGTCCGTCCGTCACGGTCACTTCACCGTGAACGGCAAGCGCGTGGACATCCCGTCCTACCGCGTCAAGGCCGGCGACGTCGTCGCTGTCGGCGAGAAGTTCCGTGACCTCCTCCCCATCAAGGAGGCCCTGATTTCCTCCGAGCGCTTTGAGGTCCCTGGCTGGCTCGAGGTCGATATCGAGAAGCTGTCTGGTAACGTGCTCGCTCTGCCGACGCGTGAGCAGATCAGCGGTGATATCAACGAGCAGCTCATCGTCGAGCTCTACTCTAAGTAGTCCATCCGGGCTGCTGAGGCTGGAGGTAATACATGTCAGAATTCATTAGGCCTCAGGTTCAGGTCGAAGAGATCAACGAGACGTCTGCTCGTGTCTCCGTCGAGCCGCTCGAGCGTGGCTACGGCGATACGCTGGGTAACTCCCTTCGTCGCGTTCTTCTGTCCTCGCTCGAGGGTGCCGCCGTCGAGGCTATTCAGATCGATGGTGCGCAGCACGAGTTCATGACCATCCCTAACATGGTCGAGGATGTCACCGACATCGTCCTGAATGTCAAGGGTCTTGTCTTCAGGGCTCTCGGCACGACCGACGAGGCGACCGCCACCATCTCGGTTGACGGCCCCTGCGAGGTCACCGGTGCGGACTTCTTTATTCCGTCCGAGTTTGAGCTGGTCAACCCCGAGCAGCACATCGCTACGCTCACCGAGGGTGGCCATCTCACCATGAGCATGCGCATCGGCTATGGCCGCGGCTATGTCTCTGGCGAGGCTAACAAGCGCGACAACGATCCCATCGGTGTGATCCACGTCGACTCGCTGTACTCGCCGGTTTCCCGTTGCGCCAAGCTCGTTGAGGCTTGCCGTGTCGGTCAGCACACCGACTACGACCGCCTTGTCCTCGAGATCGAGACCAACGGCTCCATCGCCCCGCGCGACGCCGTGGTCCAGGCTGCCAATATCATCAACCAGCATATGGCCGCCTTTATGAACCTTGCCGAGACCCCCGAGGTCGAGGAGGAGGCTTCGATCTTCGCTCCCGAGGTCACCAACGACAACGCCGAGCTGGACAAGCAGATCGAGGATCTGGACCTTTCCGTCCGTTCCTACAACTGCCTTAAGCGCGCCAGCATTCACTCGGTCCGTCAGCTCGTTGAGTTCTCGGAGAACGATCTGCTCAACATCCGTAACTTCGGTGTTAAGTCGATCGAGGAAGTGAAGGACAAGCTTGAGTCCATGGGCCTGAGCCTGAAGGCTTAATGCTTCGCATATTTGAGGAGAAACTAGACCATGCGTCACAACGTTAAGAAGGGCCTGAAGCTCGGCACCGATGCGAGCCACACCAAGGCCATGAAGAAGAGCCTTGCTAAGGCCCTCTTCGAGAACGACCGCATCAAGACCACCGAGACCCGCGCTAAGGCGCTGCGTTCGGTCGTCGACCCGATCATCACTTGGGCCAAGAAGGGCGACCTGCACTCTCGTCGTCTGGCTATCGCCAAGCTCGGCGACAAGCAGCTCGTTGCCGAGATCTTCGACAAGGCTGCCCAGGGCATGTGGCAGGACCGTAACGGCGGTTACACCCGCATCATGAAGCTCGGCAACCGCAAGGGCGACAACGCTCCCATCGTTATCATGGAGCTCGTCACCGAGCCTTGCACGCCTAAGGCCAAGAAGGCTGCTCCGGCCCCCAAGAAGGCCGCTGCTCCCAAGAAGGTCGAGGCCGTCGAGGAGGCTCCTGCTGAGGAGACCGCTGAGTAGACTTTCCGTCTGCATAGGCTATATTCGAGGGGTACGTTCGCGTACCCCTCTTTTTTTGTCGCGATACCGTTACTTGTTTGTTGGGAGCGTCCATGACTGCGCCGTCTGATTTCAATCCGATTTCCGAGCTTGACGCCACGCTCGTATTTCGCGTGGCCTATGATGGCTCGTCGTATAGCGGATTTGCCGAGCAGCCGGGACAGACGACGGTTGCGGGTGAGCTACGTCGAGCCATCGAGACGCTGCTTCGCCGCCCGATCGATTTGACGTGCGCGGGGCGTACCGATGCCGGCGTGCATGCCGTGGCTCAGTACATCAGCGTGCCCGTAACGGACGCTGAGCTCGCGTGTACGCGCCGTAGGTGGCTGCGGGCTATGGATGCCCTGCTGCCCAAAGATATCGCCATCAACGAGGTCTACAAGGCTCGTAAGGGCTTTTCTGCGCGCTTTGACGCGCGCTCTCGCACGTACACCTATCGCATTGCCGATCGTGATGCGCGGCCCGTGCTGTCACGCGGTGCCGTGTGGTGGCATCGCTATCCCTTGGATGTTGAGGCTATGTCTGCTGCCTGCCCCGCACTGCTGGGCGAGCAGGACTTTAAAAGCTTTTGCAAGGTTGCCTCTGCCGTTGGCAAGCCCACGCATCGCTGCGTGATGCGTGCCGAGTTTGGCCATGAGGTTGCGTTTGGCGAGGACATCCTGACGTTTACCATCGAGGGCAATGCGTTTCTGCATTCGATGGTCCGCACGATCGTGGGCACGCTTGTCGAGATTGGCATGCATCGCCGTGAACCCGAGTGGATGCGCGAGGTTATCGATGCTTGCGACCGTACCGCTGCGGGTCCCACGGCTCCTGCCTGCGGCCTTACGTTTATGGGCGTGGATTACGATCCCGCCGAGCTTGTCGTGCTCGACTAGGGGAGGGCTCGACGCGGCGTGCGTTGACACCTGTCATCTGTGGGCTGCACGTGTGCAACATCTGTTCTTGGCGTGCAATACAACCGGTGTCTCATTGCTTTTATTGCCGGGGTGTACCATGAACCACGATTTGATTCATTGCTGTCGAGAGGACGGATAACTTGGTTCGACGTGGCTCGCATCCGCGACTTTCGGTGATCCTTGTGGTAGAAGGTTCGCCCAGCTATGCGATGCGTGCGCTCGAGAGTATCCAGAACCAAGACCTCTACGATTTGCAGATTGTCGTTGTTTGCCGCGATGCTGCGCCCGGTGTGCGCCATTCGCTTCAAGTTGCTGCCGACAGGGACATCCATATTGATTTGATTGACGTCGAGGACGCGAAGCGTGGCGCTTGTCTTCGCGCCGGTTTTGATGCCTCGCGCGGCTCTCAAATCATCGCCATGAACGCCGATGAGTGGTTTGCTCCGCAGGCCCTTTCCAAGATGGTCGATATCGCGTGCGATACTGCGGCAGACATTGTGCTCCCCTCGGTGTCGCTCGATCGATACGATGCGCACCGCGAGCGTCATTCGCGCGTCTTGGATGCTGCCTCTATTGCCATAGAAGACGAGTCTTCTATGGTGACTGGGCTGCCCCAGTTGATTTTAGGCGGCCTAGTCGCTCAGACCTCTGGCGTGATGTATAGCCGTCCGCTGTTTGAGGCATGCCTGTCGCGCGGCAAGGCGTACCGTACGGTTGAGTTTATGGCTTATGCGCTCTCGCGGGCACGATTCGTGTCCGGCTGCGGCGACGCTTGTTTCCACGCGGTGGCACCTAAGCTTACAGATGCCTTTGATCCCACCATGTATGCCAGGATATCCGATGACACTCGAGCGCTCGACGAGCTTGCGGACTCACTCTCGGAAGCAGATAGCGGTGGTCGGCTCAAGCTGGCAAGCCAAAAGTTCTACTTTGCCGGACTGGTCGCCTGCATCGAGAATTTGTGTCTGAGCCCGCATGGAGTGTCGTCAATCGAGCGTTCCGCCCGCATGCGTGATATGCTCGAGGCGCCTCGAACCCGTCAGATGGTCGCCGCGCTCAAGGACAACCATCGGGGACTCGGTCTGTTGTTTGGGCCGATCGCCAGCGCCAAGCCTGCGCGCTGCGTGATGTGTACGCATCTGGCAGCTTTTCTTAACCGGACGGGCGCAAAAACCGCCTAAACGGCTCATTTCGAAACAAATTTGCATAGAATTGTTTCGAAATGCGTTCTTATACACAAAAGCCTTCAAATAGCGTTAAACTATTCAATCACTGATTGATTGTCTCCGCCATCTTTTGGAGAGAGGGTTTGTATGGCTAAAAAACGCAATGGGCGCCAGGATGCCATTAGAGATATTGTGCGCAATAAGGACGTCCGCACGCAGCGCGTGCTGGTCGATGAGCTCCGCGCTATGGGCTTTGATTGCACGCAGGCGACTGTCTCTCGCGATATTGCCGATATGGGGCTGCGTAAGCTCCCTGAGGGCATCTATGTTCTGGCAGAGGACCTGCACCTGCAGCGTATGGTTTCCGAGCTCGTAACGGGCGTTCTGCGCACCGATAATCTGGTTATGATCAAGGCTCAGCCTGGCACGGCTTCCGGCATCGCCGCCGCTGTTGATGCGGCAGAGCTGCCCGATGTGCTTGGCTCGCTTGCCGGCAACGATACGATTTTGGTTATTGCCCAGACGGCCGAGGACGGCGAGCGTCTCGAGGCGCTGATCAATAAGTTGAGCAATTCTCGCAAGTAGGTGTGCGGGTCGTGCGCTCGGCATTGTGTGCGCTGACATAGTGGCTTGTAAGGGGCATCGACGTTGGTCGGTACCCCTTTTTGTTTGCCGGTATAAAGACCGCCCACCAGGTCGCTTCAAACTAAAAGGCCCCGAGCAGTTCAATAAGCTGCTCGGGGCCTTGTTGGCTTTAGTCGCGTACTTCTTAGCCGACCGTATCGTCAGGCGTGGGCGAGGGGTCGGGAGTGGGCGTAGGCGTAGGCGTGCCGCCATCGCCGCCGGTCGAGCCACCAGTGGAGCCGCCCGTCGAGCCACCGGTCGTACCGGTGCCGCCGGTGGTGTCGCCGCCCGTGGTCTCGGTGGTCGTGGTCGTCGTGGTAGTTGTTGTGGTGGTTTCCTCTTCCTCTTCGTCCTCGTCCTTGTCGTCGTTCTCCGACTTCTTGGTGTTGTTGGTGCCGTAGAACTTCCAGACGCTGTTGTTCTTGTAGGTGGGCGCCGTTCCGGTCGCAAACTCCTCGCGCTCGGTACCGGTCAGAACGGTGTTCATAAACCGCTTAAAGACAGGCAGGTTGGTGCTGTCGCCCAGCAGGTCCGTGCCGTACTTTTGGATGGGGATCTCGCCCGCGGAATAGCCGGTCCACAGGGCGCACGCCAGCTGCGGGGTATAGCCGCAGAACCAAAGGTTGGTGGTGTTGTCGGTGGTGCCCGTCTTGCCGGCATAGGGCTGGTTGACACTCAGGGCGCCGGCAGCACCCGTACCGCTGCCCTTCATGACGCCGGACAGAACATCGGTGACCGCGGCGGCCTCGCCCTCGGTAAGCACCTGTGAGGGATTGTCGGTGTGCTGGTACAGCACCGAACCGGTACGAGAATCAATCTCGGTGATGGCGATCGGCTGGCGATAG
>UQNB01000068.1 GCA_900542235.1 uncultured Collinsella sp. | reverse complement strand
ACAGCGCATGCAACCACGGCATCGCGAAGGGCAACCCCAACGAGGTCTACCTGCGTTACCCGCGCTCTCCTCTCGCCGACCAGTCCGGCGACGCCGGCTTCACCCGCACGCCGAGCGATGACGCGTGCGCCTACACCTGGGGACTCAGTCTGATCAAGCGCTCAAGCTCGGGCGATAAACCGCTCGCGGGCGCCAAGCTGCGCATCATCGATGACCGCGGGCGCATCCTGACGACTGATGGCTCGTGGTCGGCGGATGCCGCCGCGTGCGTCATCACGGGCGCGGATGGTCATGTGGAATTGAGCGGTGTGGACGCGGGTGTTTACACCGTCTAAGAGGTCGCGGCCCCCAAGGGATACACCGCCTTTGAGGGCAAACGAACGGTGACGGTTACGGCCGAGGGATTGGACGTTGAACAGGTGGCGGCCGCGAAGCCCAAGGTGACCGTGTCGGCCGAAAGCCCTCTGCGGGTTGATACCGCCGATGCCGGGACGGGTTCGATTGAGCTGTCGGTGCTCAACACCCCAAGCAAAGAAGCAAGTCGAGGCTTTATGCCCTCGACGGGAGATAGAGCGTTGGTGCTGGTGGCGGCTTTGGCTGCCATCGGAGTGGCGGCTATTGTTGTCGCGCTCGTCATCAAGCGGGGAGGAGGTCGCCGTGAAAAATAATTGTCCCCCCCCCTTGCTCAATGGCGTACTGCCTCCGTAGCGAGTGACGCGCAGGTCTACCGACCTGATGATCATTGGTTTTGAAAAAGTTACTAGAGAACCCTCCAAGAAAGAGGACCAAACATGAAGATAACCAAGAGCATCGCCCACCTGGCAGTAACCGCCGGACTTACCGCAGTGTTGAGCTTCGGCGGCGTCATGGCCCCGGTGAGTATGGCGTTTGCAGCTGAGGGCGCGACGACTGAGGCCAATAGCATTACCATCACGCAAAATGCAAATAACAAGGATGCCATTGATCCGAACAAAAAGACTCAGTTCATTGCCTATCAAATTTTTAATGCCAAGGTGGACGATGAGAACGGCTCAGGCAGAAAAGTTGTTTCTGATGTCACATGGGCTATCGAAGATGTGCAAATCCAGAACCAGATTATTGACGCCATCAAGAAAAGCATTGAGAACGATCCATCCGAGTCGCAGCTTCCCACCAAACCCACCGCGCAGAACGTTGCCGAATGGATGGCCGCAAATCTCCAGAGCGCTTCTGGGGTCGTAAATGATGGCGATCTGCTCGATAAGATTGCTGACTTGCTCAAGGGTGCTACACCTACCAAGCCAAAGGGGGCTACTAGCGCTGCTTTCGCCGCGGATGGCCCAGTTTCTTTTGAGAACTCTGGCTATTATCTCTTCCTGACGGACAATGGTTCTATCGGTGGTAAGGACAACTATTCTGGGCGGATGCAGACTGGCACCTCGCCGATCTTCGCTGTTGTGGGCGGCAGCGCTGTCGTGGTTACCGAGAAGACTGGTATTCCTACGGTTACAAAGAAGATTAAGGACGACAAGCCCGGCAGCCATTGGGCCGACAAGGCTGACTCACAGGTTGGCCAGAATGTTCAATATCAGCTGACCGGCACCGTCGCCGAAAATGTAGCCTCGTTTAATACTTACTACTATGAGTTCTACGACGAACTGTCTGCTGGCCTGATTGCCGACAAAGATTCGGTCCATGTTACGGTTTATGCGAACAACGAGGATACGAGTGGAACCGAGGTAAACCTTCCCGCGGGCGCGGTTGAATACAATACGACTGGCAACAATAATGTTCTGACGGTTAAGTTTAATGATTTGAAGGCTGTGACCGCCAAGACCGGTTCCTCTGCCATTAGCATCACCAAGGACTCCAGGGTCGTCGTCACTTACTTAGCAAAACTCAATCCCGCGAAGATTGAGAAGGTTACCGTTGGCGGCAGAGGTAACGACAACGAAGTTAAGCTCATCTATTCCAACAATCCCATGAGCGAAGGAAAGGGTGAGTCTGTGCCCGATACCGTTCGCGATTACACCTACGCGCTCCAGCTTGTCAAAGAGGACTTTGACGATAACAACAAGAAGCTCAAGGACGTTGAGTTTACTATCAAGGCTACGGGCGCCGATGAGCTTGCATCTGGCACTGTGGGCACGCAGTTTGTTCAGGAGAACGGTTCGCTTGGCGGTACTGAACACAAGTTTAAAACCAATGAGAATGGTGAGATCAGCGTAACGGGCCTCGATGCTGGTACCTACACGGTGCACGAGGTGGAGAACAGTAACCCTGGCTACAACACGCTGCCCGACTTTACCTTCACCATTACTGCCGAGGGCCTTGATAAACTCGAGGGCGAGACGCTTGCTGGAAACGCTGCTCCGAATACGCTGAAGGTAACCGCGGAACAGAATGACTCCACTTTGGTTACCCCGTCAGTCAACGACGGCACCGTCACCCTCACCATCCAGAACAAGAAGGGCTCCAACCTCCCCCTCACCGGCCTTAATGGTGTGACGTTCACTTGGATTGCTGGTGGCGCGGTGCTGTGCATTGGTGTGGCGCATCTCATCCGTAGTCGTAAGCGCGACGACGGCTCTGAGGAGTAGTTGTTCGCCTCGACTATCAATACGAGACATGAAAAAGCGGGGCACCCGGTCGATGCGATCGGGTGCCCCGCTACGTTTGTGTACCACCACAAAGGTGCCTGTCCCCTTTGTGGTGGTTGGCGGCTAAGCGGTGGGGAGTTCCGGCGCATTAATCGGCTGCTGCGGCTTGGGGTGGGCGTTGCGCCAGATGATCTGGATGATGTAGCCGAGTGTAAAGACGAAGGCCACGCCGCTGATGAAATCGCCTACGAGGGGGATTGCCGTAAGCGCACCCGCGGCGATGCCGCCCACGACTGCCATGGCGTAGCGGTTCTGGTTGTGTCCGACCATGCGGGCGATTGCGCACCCCGCAAAGGCACTCGACACCAACGCGATGCCGATAACGCCGCACAAGAGGGCTCCGGCAAGCGACAGGCCAGCGATAGAGATAATCAGCAGTAGGACGGCGGGGACGACAGCAATCGTACCCAGAAGACCGCTCACCCACAGGGGCATGGGGCGCTGGTGGAGCATGCCGGCGGCGCTGGCAGTCGCGCGCGGAAAGACGAGCTCGAGCAGCAGGGCGACAAAGCAGGTCGAGAGTGCCGCGGCGACGATGCCGCCGATGACATCGTTAACGGTGGAAGTATCCTCGTTCTCGGTGCGGTCGATCTTGAGCGCGCCGACCTCGGCTCCCGCGGCGCGCTCGGGGTCCTCGGAGACATGCGCGTTCACGGTGCCAGTGATGTGGGCGTTCTTGCCCAGGATGAGTTTGTCGGCCCAAACCTCGACATCGCCCTCGACGGTGCCATCGATGGTCACCGTATCGCCCGCAAGCGCTGCCGACTTGGTGGAGCCTCGCAGGGCAACCGTCTCGCCTATCGCGTAGAAACAGTTGGCGGTGCTGTCGGAATTGAGAACGACATGCTGGCCAGCAACGGTCACACTGCCATCAACCGTGGTCTTGGCAATGTCGATGGTGCGTGCCGCCAGACGGACGGCGCCGCCCACCGTGCAGTCGCGGATGGAGAGGCTCTCGCCTGCTGCAATTATGTCGCGGCCGATGGACGCATCGTCCAAGTTGAGGGCCTGACCTGCCCAGTACAGGTCACCTTCGACGCCGGACGGATTGGCGTCATTGTCGGTCGCAAGTAGGTTGCCTGCGGTGTCCGTGTCGGCGAACGACGCCGCGGGAAGCACGGTGATCGCCAGCGCGATGAGCGCGAATGCCATAAGCAGGCAGCGACGCATCTTGTGTGACGGCGCCGCCGCGGTTTGATTGAAAGCCATGGTTGATCCTTTTGTTAGGTGTTCGGCATATACCTAACAGGGTACCCAACGTGCGAGCGCTCTAAAAGAACCTCTCGGTTGCATTTCGAAGGATGAGCCCGCGCCACCTACTTTTTGCGGTGCAAAAAGCGCGCGATGTCTTCTTCGGTGGGGCTTTTGATGTCAAAGCGCAGTGAGAGCCAGCGCAGGCCCATGGTCACGACAACGCATACGACCAGCGCGGCGACATTGCTCACGATGCCGCTCATGACGAGGGCTACATAGCTTGCCGATCCGGCGATGGCCGCGATGGCATAAAAGTTCGTACGCTGGAAAATACCCGGCACCACACCCATAAAACCATCTCGCAGCATGCCGCCGCCCACGGCGGTAAAGAAGCCCATCATGATACATACGGCGGGCGCAAATCCGTACACCAACGCCTTGTCCGCGCCGGTTGCCGCATAGATGCCGACCGAGATGATGTCGAGCAGGGGAATGAGTTTTTCGGGCTTATCGACGATTGCCGGGAAGATATAGATGATGGCTGCCGTGGCAATGGAAAGCGGAAGCGCCATCGGCTGGTTGAGGATGTAGACGTTGCCGACCTGGAGCGTCATATCGCGCAAAAGACCGCCGCCCAGACCGCAGACCACCGCGAGCGCGACCGCGCCCACCAGGTCGAGCTTGTGCTCGCGCGCAACCAGCACACCCGAGATCGATGCAGCGACAACAGCGAACATCTCGAGCCAAAACGGAATAGCGACCATGGCATCCGAGGCGTGTGAGGTAACGGTTATAGCGGCGACGACGGGCAAGATGGGGTCCTTTGGATTACGGATTTGGACAATGCCCGTACATAGTACATGTTCGGCGCCGATTGCGACCCTATTGCTCGGCAAACGGTAGGGACTGGGAACGGTCATGGGTACCAAACATGTACATCAGCCTCCAAAGATGCCGAAAAAAGTCGTTTTTGGAGGGTGATGTACATGTTTGAGATTCAAGGTGAAATCGAAAGCAATGGGGGACGTGGCTGAATAGGAGGGATGTCCAAATTTTGAGCGGAGCTCAAAATTTATTCGGTCGGCTTGCGCCGACCGCGCTGCGCTAAAAACGCGCCACTGGCGCGTTTTCTTTACGCTCCGCGTCCTGACGGGTTCGAATCCCTCCTCCTCCGCCGTATTTGCTTGTAAGGGACTCTAAACAAAAAAGCCCCCGTTTTCGGGAGCTTTCTCAACCAAAATGGCGGAGGAGGAGGGATTCGAACCCTCGTGACCTTATACAGGCCAAACGGTTTTCGAGACCGCCGCATTCAACCACTCTGCCACCCCTCCGCGTGGGGTAAAAACAAAGCAGGCTCGAAGGCCTGCTTTGGAATTAACTGGCGGAGAGTCAGGGATTTGAACCCTGGAGACGCTTTTGACGCCTACACGATTTCCAATCGTGCTCCTTCGGCCACTCGGACAACTCTCCGTTAAATGCGAAAGTCAGTATACACGAGGAATCGCAAAGTGCAAACAGAAAAGTTGGCATTTTTTAAAACGCTTGGCCGTGCTTGGCGCTGCAGTGGGGCTTGAGGTCCCAAAAAACGGCTTCCGACCAGCGTGGTTGATCAACTCAATTGTTCAAAAAAGGGTATTCATAAGCGACTTGGCAATGAATTTAAAAATCTTTGGGTGGTGCTGTGGGCCACTGGTATGCATTTTGCGACCACAGCCTTGTGCCCGCTGACCTGCGGCTTGGCTCAGCTTGTCCCCACGGCACCGTATCTTGAACACAGATCCGTCAAGCATTTGGTCAGCATTTGGTTGGAATGCGCATGAAGTGCCGTGTGAGCATGGACATATGTGGAGGTCATGAGGTTGTAGCTGCATATTCTTGCAGCCTGGGAGGTTGAAAGATATTATTACCAAGTCTTTTCCTGCTTCAGGCGCACCTTCACGACCTGAAGCCACATTTGCCCAGAGGAGGTGACAATATGAAGGCTTATGAACTGCTGTTCTTTGTTGACCCGTCGCTCGACCCCGAGACTCGTCTCGCTGTTATGAAGCGTATCGATACCACGATCGCTGAGGGCGCTGGCAAGGTCGACTCCGTTGACGAGTGGGGCAAGCGCAAGCTCGCCTACGAGATCAACGACCTCACCGATGGTGACTACACCCTCATCAACTTCCACGCAGATCCTACCCAGATCGCCGAGCTTGATCGCGTCCTGCGCATCACCGACGCTGTGGTCCGCCACATGATCGTCCGTCGCGACGACCAGGAGTAAGACTGTCGTTTTGGACTGGGCTTGTGCCCCAAGAGGAAGTAGTGAGTTATGAGCATCAATCGAGTGAACATCACCGGTAACCTCACCCGCGATCCCGAGCTGCGCGCCACCGCCGGCGGAACCCAGGTTCTGTCCTTTGGCGTCGCCGTGAACGATCGTCGCCGCAACGCGCAGACTGGCGAGTGGGAGGACTATCCCAACTTTGTCGACTGCACTATGTTCGGCACCCGCGCCGAGGCCGTGAGCCGTTTCCTGGCAAAGGGAAACAAGGTCGCGATCGAGGGCAAGCTGCGCTACAGCTCTTGGGAGCGCGACGGTCAGCGCAGGAGCAAGCTTGAGGTCATCGTCGATGAGATCGAGTTTATGAGCTCCCGTGGTGGCCAGGGTGGCTACGATCAGGGCGGTTACGCCCCCGCAGCTCCCGCGCCCGCAGCGCGTCCTGCCGCACCGGTGGCTACGCCGCCCGCGGTCGACGTCTACGATGAGGACATCCCGTTCTAAGGGTTGTTCACCTATTTTTGAGTGAGAGGCGGCTTCGGCTCGCCGAAGTTGCCAAACGAAAGGTATTTTGACATGGCTAATGATTATTCTGCACGTCAGCCGCGTCGTAAGTACTGCCAGTTCTGCAAGGAGAACACTGAGTTCATCGACTATAAGGACACTCAGCTTCTCCGTAAGTACATGACCGACCGTGGCAAGATCAAGCCCCGTCGCGTCACTGGCGCTTGCACGCAGCATCAGCATGACATCGCCAACGCCATCAAGCGCGCCCGCGAGATGGCTCTCCTGCCGTACACCGTCCCCGTGGTTTCCTCTCGTGGCAACCGCGACCGCGGCTAAGAAGGGAGACGCATCATGAAGGTTATTCTTCTCGATGAGATCAAGGGCAAGGGCGGCGAGGGTGACGTCGTAGAGGTCGCTCAGGGTTACGCTGAGAACTTCCTGTTCCCCAAGAAGCTCGCTGTTGCCGCCACCAAGGGCAACCTCAAGCAGCTTGACGAGCGTCGCAACAACATCGCCAAGCGCGAGGCCGTCCGTCTGGCTACCGCCAACGAGACCAAGGCTGCCTTCGAGGGCAAGCAGGTCACCGTTGACGTCAAGGTTGGCGACGAGGGCATCCTCTTTGGCTCCGTTACCGCCGCTATGATCGCTGACGCCATCAAGGATCAGCTCGGTATGGATATCGACCGCAAGCGCGTCGAGCTCGGTAAGCCCATCAAGGTTGCCGGTGCCCACACCGTCGCTATCTCGCTGTACCGCGAGATCAAGGCCGAGGTTGTCGTTCTCGTCGGCGTTACCGCCGAGGAGCTCGCTGCCGAGGCTGAGGTTGAGGAGACCGCTGAGGTCGAGACCGAGGCTGCTGCCGAGTAGCATTTGCTGCAACGCAACAATCTTGTTCTAAGAAGGGCGCTCTGGGAGACCAGGGCGCCCTTTTATTTTTTGCGCCGGGTGAGTTCATAGCAGTCATTGAGATGCGGTCCCGTGTATGGGACCGTTCATCCGTTTGGTTCGGTGATGATTGCCAAGGCGCGGCTCGATTTATAGCCGTGGCTGATACTATGGATGCTCGCAAGCGATATGAATGAGGATGCTCATGGCATATGACGATAGGGAGACGGGGCTGACGGTCGAGGACCGTGGCTCCAAGTTGGGTCTCCCCCAAAACCAAGATGCAGAGGCCAACGTGCTGGCCGCTATGCTGCTCTCGCCCGATGTGGTCGAAGAGGCCCAGGTCGAGCTGCAGCCCGATGACTTCTACCGGCCCATTCATAAGACCATCTATACCGCGATGGTCGATATGTATAACAGTCGCATCCCCATTGACTCTATCTCGCTGATCGATTACCTGCGAAGCATCAACAAGCTCGATGCCGTGGGCGGCGAGGCGTACATTTTGGAGCTGATGGGACAGACTCTGTCGCTCGTCAACTGGCAGCACCATGCCGCCATCGTTCGCCGCGACTCGATGCTGCGCGAGCTGATTGGCGCCACCAACGAGATCAACGCGCTGGCCTACAACGCCCCCACCGACACCAAAGAGGTCGTGGAGCTGGCCGAGAGCAAACTGCTCAAGGTCACGGCGCGTGAGGTTAAGTCGAGCTACAAGACGCTGACCGAGTTTATGGTCGAGGCCTATAACGAGGCCGAGGAAGTGTGCAAGGCCGGCGGTCAGGCTGCAGGCGTGCCCACGGGCTTTCCGTCGCTCGACCGTATGCTCATGGGCTTCCGCGAGGGCCAGCTCATCATTATCGGCGCCCGCCCCGCCGTTGGTAAGACGTCGTTCGCCCTGAACTTGGCGCTCAACGCCGCCGCCGCGGGCTATACCGTCGGCTTCTTCTCGCTGGAGATGTCGGGCAAGGAAATTGCCCAGCGTCTGATTTGCGCCTATGCCATGATCTCGATCAGCGACTTCCGTACGGGCCGCATTAGTCCCGAGCAGTGGGCCAACATCAATGAGGCCACGCAGACGCTGTCCAAGCTCGATATTCTGATTGACGATACGCCCGGCACCACGGTGACCGAGATTCGCGCCAAGAGCCGCCGCATGCTCCATAACAAGGAGAAGGCCATCATCATCCTGGACTATTTGCAGCTGGTGAGTCCCCCGCCTGGACGTCGTTCCGAGAGCCGCACCGTCGAGGTCTCCGAGATGTCGCGTGGTCTGAAGATTATGGCCAAGGAGCTCAAGATTCCGCTGATCGCGCTGTCGCAGCTGTCGCGTCAGGTCGAGTCCCGTACCGGCAAGCGCCCGCAGCTGTCCGACCTGCGTGAATCGGGCTCCATCGAGCAGGATGCCGATATCGTCATGTTCTTGGACCGATCCGCCGACGAGGCCGAGGCCTCGCGCGACGACCGACCCGACGAGGGCGTTACGCGTATCGTCGTGGCCAAGAACCGTTCGGGCCCGATTGGCGACGTCGACCTGATGTTCCTGCCGGCATCCACCAAGTTCTATGAGCTTGATGGGGCGCATACCGAGGAGTAGGACAGGCGCCCGTTGCACGGGTATACTGGGAATGTTTTGTGCTTCTGCGCACTTGCGGTGTGCGGACAGTCCATGAATGTGAGGAGTAAACATGCCGTCAACCGTTTTGGTCGGTGCCCAGTGGGGCGATGAGGGCAAGGGTAAGATCTGCGACCTGGTCGCCGGCGACTTTGATGCCGTCGTGCGCTATTCGGGCGGCAACAACGCCGGCCACACCATCGTCGTCAACGGCAAGAAGTACGGCCTGCACCAGGTGCCCTCCGGCATCATGTATTCCGACCACGTGTCGGTGATCGGTAACGGCTGCGTCGTCAACCCCAAGGTCGTCCTTGAGGAGATCGACATGTTCGAGGCCGACGGCATCACCACCAAGAATCTCAAGATCAGCGGCAACGCGCATGTCATCATGCCGTACCACATCGATCTGGATGGCGCCTTTGAGCAGAAGCTCGGCAAGAAGAACATCGGTACCACCAAGCGCGGCATCGGTCCGTGCTACCAGGACAAGATGGCCCGTATTGGCCTGCGTATGCAGGACATGCTGGATGAGGCGCTGTTCCGCGATAAGCTGGAGACCGCTCTTGCCCGCGTGAACCCCGAGCTAGAGCTCATCTACAACCTGCCCACCTACACCGTGGACCAGATTTGCGACGAGTACCTGCCCATGGCCGAGCGCCTGCGCCCCTACATCACCGAGACGAGCCTGCTGCTCAACAACATGATCGACGAGGGCAAGGATTTGCTGTTTGAGGGCGCCCAGGCGACGCTGCTCGACATCGACCACGGCACCTATCCGTACGTGACGTCTTCCAACTGCACCGCCGGCGGCGCCATTACCGGTTCCGGCGTCGGCATGAAGAACGTCGACCGCGTGCTGGGCGTCATGAAGGCCTATATCACCCGCGTCGGTTCGGGCCCCATGCCCACCGAGCTTTCCTACGAGTCCGAGGCCGGCCACACGCTGACCGAGGAGGGCTACGAGTACGGCGTGACCACCGGCCGCCGTCGTCGCTGCGGCTGGTTTGACGGCCCTATCGCCAACTATGCTTCACGCGTCAACGGCCTCACCGACATCGCCGTGACCAAGCTCGACGTGCTTTCGGCCTTCGACACCATTAAGGTGTGCGTTGCCTATGACGTCGACGGCGAACGTTACACGAGCGTACCCGAGCACCAGGTGCGCTTTGAGCATGCCAAGCCCATCTACGAGGAGCTCCCTGGCTGGAAGTGCGATATCCGCGGTATCCGCAACTTCGATGAACTGCCGGAGAACTGCAGAAAGTATGTTGAGTTCGTTGAGAAACATATCGGATTCCCGATTACTATGATCTCCAATGGCCCGGGACGTGACGATATCATCTACAGAAATAAATAATAAGGATAAATTTACCTGTCTGATCGGCAGACGGTAAATAAGACTATACGCCGGAGAATTTCTCCGGCGTGTCTTTTATATAACTGGAGGCTTATGAAAAAAGATAATAATAAGATAAAAAAAAT
>UQNB01000067.1 GCA_900542235.1 uncultured Collinsella sp. | reverse complement strand
GGCGACGGAGCGGGGGGCGCCGGCCCCCCGCCGGTCGTCGACGGCCGCAAGCACTTCCTCGCACTGCCCGCCACCCTGCGCGACCTTGGCCACCACCTTTTTGATGAGCTCGGGCAGTGACCCGCCCGAAAGCCGCAGCACCTCCTCGGCACGATTCTTGACCTGGCGATCTACGCGAACATTCACCTGCGCCATGCCGCTAACAGCACCCACGTCGATCCCGCTCCCTTCAATTGCTAGCTCTGCTAGCCACACTATATAGAGAAGCTAGCACATGGTCAAACGCAAAAGGCCTGCGCCCAGACGACACCGATGCCGTCTGGGCGCAGGCCAGATAACGTGGGCGAACACGTCTGCTAATGCAGGTAAGCCTTCGCGTTGCTCAGGCTGTAGGCAATCGTCGAGCCGTTGTGCAGTAACGACGACGTCTGCGGGGTAATCGCGCCGGTAATACCCAATGCCAACAGCGCCGAGTTGGTGAGCATTACCTTGGAATACGAGCTCGTCAGACGATCAATGAGGCCCTGACTCATACGGCGCAGGCGCACGATCGCGGCCAGATCCGTATCGGTCAGGATGATGTCGGCGACCTCCTTGGCGATGTCGCTTCCGCCACCCATTGCCAGCCCCACGTCGGCCAAACCGAGTGCCGGCGAATCGTTGACGCCGTCGCCCACCATGGCAACGTGGCGCCCCTCACCCTTAATGCGCTCCACATAGGCGTACTTGTCCTCGGGCAGCAGCTCGGCCTTAAACTCGTCGACACCCGCCTCGCGCGCAATGCGCTCGGCCGTGCGCTCCGAATCGCCCGTGAGCATAACGACATGCTTGACGCCCAGCGCATGTAGGTCGGCGATGGCCTCACGGACGCCGGGCTTGAGCGGATCCTCGATGCCGAGCACGCCGACGACCTTGCCGTCGACCGCCAGATACAGCGGCGACAGGCCTTGCATCTGGAGCTCGATATGCTCCTTGATATCGGACTCGAGCTGCGCACCCTCGTCCTCAAATACAAAGTGCGCCGAACCGATAATGGCGCGACGCCCCTCGATGGACGAAGCGATGCCGTGCGCCACGATGTACTCGACCGCGGCATGGCGCTCGCGGTGCTCGAGCCCGCGCTCGAGGGCGGCGTTGACCACGGCACGCGCCACCGGATGCGGGAAATGCTCCTCCAAGCAAGCGGAAAGGCGCAGGACCTCGTCCTTGCTCCAGCCATCTGTCGTCAGCACGCAAGCCAGGCGCGGCTGCGCCTCGGTAAGCGTGCCGGTCTTATCAAACACGATGGTGTCAGCCTTGGCAAACGACTCAAAGTACTTCGCGCCCTTGACCATGACGCCCATCTTGGCGGCATCGCTCATGGCGGTCATGACGGCGACGGAACCCGTGAGCTTGAGTGCGCACGAGTAGTCGACCATCAGCGCCGCCGAGGTCTTGATAAGGCTGCGCGTGGTGAGCGCAACCAGGCCCGCGAGCAGGAAGTTCCACGGAACGATCTTGTTGGCGAGGTCCTCCATGTGCGACTGGCCCTCGGACTTAAGCGAGTCGGCCGTCTGCACGAGCGAGACGATCGAGCGCAGTTTGGTTTGCGCCGTGTTGGCGCGCACGCGCACCAAGATGCTGCCGTCTTCCACGACGGTACCGGCGAACACGTCGTCGCCCACGCTGCGCTCAACGGCCAGCGGCTCGCCGGTCAGGGTCGCCTGGTTGACCATAGCGCTCCCCTGCTCGACGACACCGTCGATGCAAATGGACATGCCAGTGCGCACGGCGACCAGATCGCCGGGCTCGAGCTCGGTCGCAGCAACGCTTACCTCGGTATCGCCGACGACCTTTTGCGCCTTGTCGGGTACATCGAGCAGCGAGTTGATGAGCTCGTTTTCGCTCATGGCGCGGGTGTAGTCCTCGAGCAGCTCGCCCACGTTGAGCAGGAACATTGTCTGGCCCGCGGTGTCGACATCACGCTTGACGAACGAAATGCCGATGGCCGAAGCGTCGAGCACGGGAACGGTCAGGCGCGGCTGCGCCAGCTCATGAAGGGCAGCGCGCAAAAATGCCATGTAACCGGCCACGACAAACACCGCACGCAGGGGCGTGGGCAAAAACCATCGGCGCGCATAGTGGGCGCCGACAAGCGTGGCAAGATCCATAACGAGCTTGTGCTTGCGCGGCTCAAGCTGCATCACGTAACCCGTCTTTGCGTCGGCAATGGCCTGAGCGTCGAGCGCACCGACGGCGGCCAGCACGGCATCGCGACACGGCTCGTCATATTCGAGCGCTAACTGGCCAATACGGCCATAGACGCGCACCTTGTGCACGCCGTCGATATCGCCGCTGAGCTTAAGAAGTGCATCGAGATCGCTCTCTGGCACAGGACCCGCCAATTGAAGACGGGTCCTGCCGGGGATCTCGCTGATAATCGAGAATCTCATAGTTTGTGCCTGGGAGCGCTACTCGGCTGCCTCGTCAGCAGCGGCCTCGCTTTGGGTGATATAGGCCGCCTCGGCAACCATGTCGTCGACATTAGCCTTGGCCTGCTCGACCATGTCCTGGTAGCCGTTCTTGATGCGCATGCCGCACGCGATACCCTGCACGCAGGCGTTCTTTACCGGAGCGCTGGTGAGCAGCTTGATGCCAGCCGTACCAAGCAGAAAACCGCCACCAACAAGCAGGGTGTTGAACGTGGACTTCTTCATGATGTCTCTCCCTTTTGCCGCATTGGACGCGGCATGGTGCCTCAGCACCCGAGTAAACAAGTTTGCTCGAGCACGCTTTTGAAATATCTCAATTTTATCTAACTATCTAGGTCAGCCATGGCTAACCTTTTGAAAATTAACGATGCGGAGTAACCGATTGTCAATGTGACAAAGGGACTGTCCCTTTGCCCCTTCTTACAACTGCCAGGTAGCTGCTTCCTTTTGCAGCGCCACCATGCGGGCGAATTCTCCACCTGCCGCCTTGAGCTGCGCCGGAGTGCCCTGCTCGGCAACCACACCATCCTTGAGTACAACGATTTTGTCGGCATTTTCCACCGTACGCATACGGTGGGCAATAACGATAACCGTCTTACCTGCAAGCAGACGGGAGAGCGCCTGCTGAACCACGGTCTCGTTCTCCACATCCAAGCTCGCCGTCGCCTCGTCCAACAGCACGATCGGCGCATCTTTGAGCAGCGCACGGGCGATGGAGATGCGCTGGCGCTCGCCGCCGGACAGCTTGGAGCCGTTCTCGCCGATCATGGTGTTGTAGCCCTGCGGCATGCGGCTCACAAACTCGTCGCAGTTGGCGGCACGCGCAGCCGCAAGCACTTGCTCATCGGTGGCGCCACGACGCCCGAGGCGGATGTTTCCCATCACCGTGTCGTCAAAGAGCAGCACGTCTTGGAACACAATGGCGTAGTCGCGCAGCAGCACCTCGGGATCCACGCTCGCAACATCCACGCCGCCCACGGTGACCGTGCCCGCGGTGGCATCCCAAAAGCGCGCGGCCAGGCGGCTCACCGTAGACTTACCGGAGCCCGAAGGACCGACCAGTGCCGTGACCTCGCCTTCCTTGGCGGTAAAGCTCACATCGGTAAGAACTTTCTCGCCGGCGCGGCCGTCCTCGCCCGCACCATAGCCAAATGCCACGTGATCGAACACCACGTCATGGCCTACGGGCTCAAACTGCTCGCTGCCCCGCGCCACCGGCTCTTCCATGATGGAACGCATGCGCTTGGCAGACGACTCGGCGGCAAACAGCTCGGACATTAACATTAACGCCTGGTCAAAGGGTGCATAGATACGGCTCACCATAAGCAGGAAGGCAAACATCACCAAAAAGTCGACCTGCCCGGAGGCGACCATCGCAGCGCCCGTGACCAACGTGGTGGCAATCCCCAGGCGCAGGATGGCAAAGGCGGAGTTGACCAAAAGCCCGTTGGCGAGCTCGCCTTTGGTGGTCTCGCGCTCCTCGGCATCGATCACGGCGTTGAGCCCCTCAAGATAATGAGCCTCCTGGTTGGTGGCGCGGATCTCGCGCACGCAGTCGAGCGTCTCCTGGATCGCCTCGGTAACCTTGACCTTCTCGGCACGCACATGGTCGAACACCGGGGTCATGGGGCCGCGTGTTAGATACAGCACGGCAAAGGCCACGGGCACACTCCAAAACGCCGCGATCGCCAGCTGCCAGCAAAAGAACAGCGACGCCACGAACACAATGGCGCTTGCGATGATGGCACCCCAAAGCTCTCCCAGCACGTGGCTGTAGGCGTGCTCCATGGCCTGGACGTCGCCCATGATGGTCTCGGTTAAATCGGCCAGATCACGACGGCCAAAAAACGACAGCGGCAGCTTGCGCAAGCGCTCGGCGATCTCCATACGCTGCTTGCCGCACTCCTCGTAAAAGATGCAGTAGGTGTAGTAATACTGCTGCCAGTTAGAGGCAAAGAGCAACACGAAAAAGACCAGGAGGCCGCCCACAATCGGCAGGGCATCCGGCAGGTCGGCACCGGTGGCGAGATGTTCGACAAAGCCGGCCATGACCAGGAACAAAAAGCCCATGCCGGCCATAGTGATGAGATTGGTGAGCGTGGTCCAGAAAATGCCGCGCTTAACGCCGGCGATGCCTTTATCGGATAGGAAATACTTCTTTTGGAATGAGGCAAACATTTAGGCCTCACCTCCCTTCGCGGCGGCGGCATCCGCGGCGGCAGTGATCTTCCAGCTCGCGGCCTGTTCGTATTCGGCCCACATCTTGGCATACAGACCCTCTTGGGACAGCAACTCGGCATGGGTGCCGGCCTCCTGCACGCTACCTTGATTGAGCACCACGATCTTGTCGGCCCCCACCACGGTCGAAAGCCGGTGCGCGATCATAATGACCGTGCGACCCGCCGCCAGCTTGCTAAAGGCGCGCTGGATGAGCGCCTCGTTCTCGGGATCCGCAAACGCCGTGGCCTCATCGAGCACCACGATAGGCGCGTCTTTAAGGATCGCGCGGGCAAGTGCCACGCGCTGGACCTCGCCGCCCGAAAGATATGCTCCGCCGGCACCGAGCATGGTATTGATGCCCTGTGGAAGCTTGGCCACAATGTCGTCGCACTGAGCTGCGGAGAGGGCCGCACGCACTTCGTCGTCAGTGGCCGTAGGCTTGGAGGCGCGCACGTTATCGGCAAGTGTTTGCCGGAACAGCTGGTTGGTCTGGAACACGAAGGCGACCTGGTCCATAAGCTCGTGCGGGTCCATGTCGCGAACGTCCACACCGCCTACGAGCACTCGACCTGCGGAAACATCCCAAAAACGCGGAATCAGGCTGGCGCAGGTTGACTTACCGCCACCCGAGGGACCCACCAGGGCGAGGGTGCTACCAGCGGAAACGCTGAAACTCACATGGCTAACGGCAGGTGCTTCGGCACCTTCGTACGTAAAGCTCACGTCCTCAAATCGCACGTCGCCGCCGGCAGGGTGCTTGGGTTGGGCGGGCACGGAGAGCTGCTTGGAATCCATGACGCTTCGAATGCGAGCCAGCGAATCGGCACTCATCTGAGACGCCTCGCCCACAAACATGAGCTTGGTCATGGCCGTCGGCACCACGGCCGAAAAGATCGCGTAAAACGTAAAGTTGACCATAAAGTGCGCGAAGTCCGTCTCGCCCGGCGCCAACAACAACGCCACGGGCAAAAGGAATGCCACAAGGCCGTTGAGCGCGGTAAGGTTGAGCACCTGCGGACCTCGGCAAAACGTACCCGCATAGTTTTGCGCCATGTCGGCGTACTCGGCAATCGCATCGTGGAACGCCTTAAAGGAGTAGACCGTCTGCTGGAATACCTTGACCACGGGGATGCCGCGTACGTATTCGGTACCGGTCTTGTTCATCTTGACCAGCGCGCCCATGTAAGCCTTCATAAACTCGGCGCCCTTGCCGCTCATCATGGTGGCCATGGCGCAAAACGAAACGACGACCGAGATTAAGCATGCCGCGCCCAAACGCCAATCGAGGGCGAAAAGCAGCACGAGCAGGCCCACGACCATGGCGGTGGCGCCGGCGATATCGGGCAGCATGTGCGCGAGCAGCGTCTCGGTGGAGGCGGCACAGCCGTCTACGATACGGCGCAGCTCACCGGTGGCGTGCGTGTCAAAGTAGCCGAGCGGCAGCTTAAGCAGATGCTCGCTCGTAGCCTTGCGGATATTGGATGCGCAGCGAAACGCGGACAGGTGCGTGCACATGAGTCCCACGAAATAGACCACGATGCTTGCCAGGGCAAAACCAACAGCCCACCAACCATACATCGCGATGTCGGCGGCCTCGCTCCAGTTGGGCGCCACGGCGATCAGGTCTCGCGCAACAAGCCAGATGCACACGTACGGGCCAAAGCTCAGCAGCTGCGAGAACGCCGAGAGGGCCATGCCCAAATACGTTAGGAATTTACGGTCACCGGCATATGCAAGTAGCTCGCCGATGCCGCCGCCTTCCTTTTTTGATCCCTTTGCCATGAGATTCCTTTCTAACGGCTTGAGAGTTAACCGTAAGAAACTTATCATGGGCGTGTTAGCCAGGGCACACAATTGGGCCAGGCGTGGACGTTTTCGCAAATGAAGGGGACGCTTTTGAAAATGCGGCGGGCGGCAACCGATATAACCGAGCTCTACGCACCGCAGTTTGAGCAGTTTGGCTTGGAGTTCTCCGGCAAGGGTGCCATCTTTACCGGCGAGGTGGCAAACGATCGGGCGCACGGACGCGCATGGATCATGCCCCTCTCCCCTACCTGCATCGTCATGGAGCATTTCATTACCCCGATGCACAACATGCACCTAGCCGAATACACGCCCGAACCGTACGCGTGCGTGAGCGAGGTCAGCGCGCCCACGCTCATGTGCATGCCCGAAGCCGGCATAACGCCTGCGAACCTCAAGCCGCTGCGCGGGCCGTGGCCGAACAGCGCAGTCTGCAGCTTTGTCCAAGATAGCTGCGGTGAGGAGCTAAGCCCGCTGTTTGCAGGGCAGCTCTACCACTCGCGCTCGGTCCTCTTTTTGCCCGGTTATTTTGACGAGCTGGAGCATCGCTATCCCGCCGAGTTCGCGGGAGTCTTTGAGGCGTTTGCCGAGTCGTGGCACGAGGAGGCGACGTCTGCCATCTGCCACACGCTGCGCCGGATTAACGAGGAACGCGCCCGCACCGTAGGCGGACACGTCTATATGCAAGGCATCGTGAAGGCTATGGTCGCCGAACTCGCATGCTCACGCGCGGCCAGCAAGCAGGCGCGGCAGGCGGCAGACACACGCGTCAGCATAACCATTGCCGAAGAAGCAACGGCAATGATTGAGCGCGCGCTCGACAAAGGCAGGCGTGTGGGTATCAACGAGGTGGCCGAGAGGCTCTACACAAGCCGCTCCAAGCTATGCGCCACCTTTAAGGCCCAAACCGGCGAGTCCCTGGGTGCCTACATACGCAGGCGCCGTATGGAGCGGGCGCAGGACCTTTTGGCAGATAGCTCGCTTACGATAGCGCAGGTGGCAGAGCGGCTCGATTATCCTCAACAGGCCGCCTTCGCCCAAGCCTTCAAGCAATACACCGGCACCACCCCCACCGCCTGGCGCTCCCAGCATCAATAAGAATGCGACAAAGGGGACAGTCCCTTTGTCGCATGGATTGAGGTCTAATACTTTTCCCGAGAAGTGAACGAGTGAAATCAGACCCCCGAAGCATCCGCATTTTTAGACAGCAAAACCGCAGGAAATACCTGGCAAAATTGCAGGAAAGCGGGCTCAAAAAGTGTCGACGCTTCGAGAGTCCAAATAAGGTCGTTCACTTCTCAGGAAAAGTATTAGACTTCGATTTCCGCAGTCCCATCTACAAAAATGGGCGCGCCGTTGGCGCACCCATTCACCAAATTCCATTCAGCCCCGCCTGACCCGAACGGCCGAGTCGTCGCAGAACCCGGGAGCCCCGGCAGGGCGGGTGCTTGCTCAAAATGAGTTCCGCACGCAAAGAAGGCCACTAAATGTGGCCTTCGTCTTGCGCAGGACTGTTCGAAATTTTGAGGAAACACCCGCCCTGCCGGGGCTCCCGGGTTCCCGTTTACGAGAGCGACGTTCTCAGCAACTCGTTGAAGAGCTTCGGGTTGCCCTTGCCGCGGCTCGCCTTCATGCACTGACCCACCAAAAAGCCGATGACCTTCTGGTTGCCGTCACGGTACTGCTGCGCCTGCTCGGCACAGTTTGCCAGCACTTCGTCCACGATTGGCTGCAGCGCGCCGGCATCGCTCACCTGACGCATACCGCGCTCGTCGACAATCTTGTTGGGGTCGTCGCCGGTCTGGGCCATGGCCTCAAAGACCTCGTGCGCCTGGTTGGAGCTGATGGCATCGGTCGCCAACAGCTTGGCCAGCGCCGCCACCTGAACCGGCGCAATACCGGACTCAGCAAGCGAGACGCCCGCGCCCTTAAGATAGGCGATCATCTCGTTGACCAGCAGGTTTGCGACCGTCTGGGCCTCCTTGCCGGCCATACCGGCAGCGGCGGCCTCAAAGAAGTCAGCAAACTCCGGGTCGCCGGCGATTTGCTCGGCATCGGCCGTCTTAATGCCAAAGTCGGCCTCAAAACGGGCGCGCTTGGCATCGGGCAGCTCGGGGATCTCGCCACGGCAGCGGTCGATGAACTCGTCGTCCAAATCGAACGGCGCCAGGTCGGGATCGGGGAACAGACGATAGTCGTCTGCCGTTTCCTTCACACGCATGACCACGGTGCGCTTACGGCTGGGGCCCCAGTGGCGCGTCTCCTGGTAGATGACGCCGCCCTCCTCGAGCACCTCGGCCTGGCGGCAGATCTCGTAGGCAAGGCCATCGTGCAGGCTCTTGAACGAGTTGAGGTTCTTGAGCTCGGTCTTGGTGCCCAGCTTGGTCTCGCCGCGGCGGCGCAGCGACACGTTGCCGTCGCAGCGCATGGAACCCTTCTCCATGGAGCAGTCCGAAATGCCCAGCGTCACAAAGATGCGACGGAGCTTTTCCATAAACAGGCGTGCTTCCTCGGGCGTGCGCAAGTCGGGCTCGGTGACGAGCTCGATCAACGGCGTGCCGCAGCGGTTGTAGTCGACGAGCGACTCGGCCGCCGCGGTAATGCGGCCCTCGGCACCGCCCACGTGCACCATCTTGGCGGCGTCCTCCTCCATGTGGATGCGCAGGATGCGGATGGGCACCGTGTAGGAACCGTCCTCGCGGCGCTCGGGCATCTGCAGGTTGGACGCATCGTAGCTGGCCAGGTGGCCGGCGCGCTGGTTGCCCTCGCGCATGGTCGACGTCATGGACGTGGACAGGCCCTCGGAGTTGGCCGAGGCGCTCGCCAGGCTCTGAGCCTCGGCCTCGCCAAACGCGCAGTCGGGGCGCTCGGCGGCACCGCGACCGGTCACGTCCAGGTCCAGGTGACCGTACATGGCAAAGGCGACCGGACCCTGCGTGGTCTGGAAGTTCTTGGCCATATCGGGATAGAAGTAGTGCTTGCGGTAGAACATCGAGTGGCGCTGGATCTCGCAGTTGGTGGCCAGACCTGCCTTGACGATGCTCTCGATGGCGCGCTTGTTGGGCACCGGCAGGGCGCCGGGCAGGCCCAGGCACACCGGGCACACGTTGGCGTTGGGCTCGTCATCGTGGCTGAGCTTGCAGTTGCAGAACATCTTGGTATCGAGTGCGGTGAGCTCGGTATGGATCTCCAGGCCGATCACGGCCTCCCAATCCTGCAGGACCTCGGAAAGCTCCTTCATTACAGCTCGCCTCCCTTCCCGGCAAAATCGGGCGCGACGGAAAGCGCGGGCGCACCCGTGGCGGCATCGGCAAAGCCGCGCTCCAGGGCGCGGGCAAACGTGAGCAGCTGACGGTCCTTAAAGGCCGGACCAACCAGTTGGGCAGAAACAGGCAGCTTGCTGTCCTCGCCCAGGCCCAGCGGCACCGAGATACCGCCGTTGCCACAAATGTTGAGCGAGATGGTGTACAGATCGGAGAGGTACATCTGCGTGGGGTCGCTGATCTCGCCAAACTTAAAGGCCGTGCGCGGCGAGGCGGGCATGAGGATGGTGTCCACCTTGGCATACGCGGCGTCGTAGTCCCGCGTGATGAGCGTACGGGCCTTTTGCGCGGCGTAGTAGTACTTGTCGTACACGCCCGAGCTCAGCAGGTAGGCGCCGAGCATCTGACGGCGCTTGGCCTCGGCGCCAAAGCCGTGGGCGCGCGAAAGCGAGCTCTGGTCGGACAGGTTGGCGCAGCCCTCCTCCTGATAGCCGTAGCGAATGCCGTCAAAGCGAGCCAGGTTGGAGAACGCCTCGGCCGGACCGATGACGTAGTAGGCAGCGATGGCGGCATCCAGGTGCGGCAGGTCGACCTCGACCAGCTCGGCGCCCTGGTTCTGCAGCTCCTGGGCGGCGCGCTGAACAGCGGCCTTGACCTCGGGCGTCAGACCCTCGGCCTCCATAAACGCGGGGATGATGCCCACGCGCTTGCCCTCGATGCTGTCGTTGAGATGCTCGATAAAGTCGACGGCGCAATCCTGGCTCGTGCAGTCGTACGGATCGTGGCCCGCGCCGGTAAGCGCGTTCATGGCCAGCGCGACATCCTCGACCGTGCGGCCAAAGGGGCCCACCTGATCGAGCGACGAGCCAAAGGCAACCACGCCGTAACGGCTCACGGCGCCATACGTGGGCTTAAAGCCCACCACGCCGCAGAGCGCCGCCGGCTGGGGAACGGCGGCCCCCGCGTGCCAGCGCACCACCT
>UQNB01000066.1 GCA_900542235.1 uncultured Collinsella sp. | reverse complement strand
CGCGCATAAAGAAAGCCTCCCATTTCTCATGTCCAAGAAATGGGAGGCAGTTCAATTTGATCGGACGGGCTTCTTGGTGGGTATCATGGTTGGATGATCATGAGGAGGTTTCCCTACATGGAATTGTTTGAGCCAATTCTTCATTTCTTTGCACAACGATGGGTCCACAACATCATCTGGGCCGGTATCTTGGCCATCGGCACCGCCGTTGCCGCCAAAATCGCGTCCAAGACCCTGCACCACCTGCTTAACCGCGATGATAACCCGCTCCCAGCATCGAGCATCTTCATCAACATCACACGCGCCGTCATCTGGATGATCGGCGGCAGCTTTATCCTCGACAACTGTTTTGGCATTAATGCAAACGCCCTCGTCGCCGCTCTTGGCGTCGGCGGCATCGCCATCTCGCTCGGCTTTCAGGACACGCTGTCGAACCTTATCGGCGGTATGCAGGTGACCTTCATGGGCATCATCAAGCCCGGCGACAATATCGAGGTCGGCGGCGTGTCGGGCGTGGTCCAAGACATCACCTGGCGCCACACGACCATCGAGGATGCCTGCGGGCAGACCATCATTGTGCCCAACTCCAACATCTCCAAGAACACGCTCGTGCACCTGATGCCCTTTGGGCGCGTGGCCGTGCCCGTTGCCGTAAAGGACACGTCTAAGTGGGCCTCGCTGGACGCGCTGGCAGATGAGCTTACCGACGCCACCAAGGCCGCGGTGCTTCCCATCTCTGGCTTTGACAAGGAGCCGTACGTGCTCTTTAGCGAGATCGGCGACTTTGGCATTAAGGGTAAGATCATCTTTATCGTCAGTGACGACAGCACCACCTTCACGGCAGCCGACGCCTGCATTCGTGCCATCGCCCCCATCATCGCCTAAACTACCACAAAGGGGACAGGCACCTTTGTGGTAGTTTCGCATCGTGGTACCATGGTTCATATCGTTGTTTAAACGACTAAGGGAGTAGACACCATGGAAGAGGCCTATCGTCAAGCACGCAAGCGCGGCGAGCAGGGACGCCGTCGCGCCATCAGCCAAAGCGAGCACCCGTACCTTACGGACCTCGACAGCTTGGTTGCCCAGCTCCCCTTAGGTCAGCGAGAGAGCGTCGGCCTGCGGGATATTCCGCTCGAAATGGTCGTCGGCACGGTTACCAAGGGCCGTCAGTCTGCCTTTTCGTGCAACTTTATGCCGCTGCTCCCCTGGAATACCGAATTCGCCCGCAAATGGTCCAACCTCTACGATATCCAAATCTCCGAGGGCTACCGCGACCCCATCATCGTCACCGAGTTCATGCATCGGTTCTACGTCCAAGAGGGCAACAAGCGCGTCAGCGTCCTCAAATTCCTGGACGCCCCGACAGTTTCGGCCAAGGTCACCCGCCTCTACCCCGGAAAATGGGATTCCGTCGAAAGCCGCCTCTATGGCGAGTTCTGCGCATTTTGGCGCGTCTGCCCCCTATACGAGATCGAGTTCTCGCGTGAGGGAAGCTACGAAACGCTCGCCAAGATGCTCGGTCAGAACCTTATCGAAAAATGGCCGCAGAAAAAGGTCGACTACCTGCGCCACACCTTCCTGCTCTTTAAGCGCGCCTACCTGCGCGCCGGCGGCGACCATCTGGACATTACGCCCGCCGACGCTATGCTCGTCTACCTCAATGTGTACAACCAGGACCGCCTGCTGGATACGCCGACGGATATCGTCGTAAACCGCCTGTGCAAGATTTGGCGCGAGTTGGTCATTGCCGGCAAAAGTGATGAGGAGAAGGTCGATCTTGTCGAGGCACCGAGTGTCGATGAGGAAGAGGCGCCCGCCAAGTCCACCTCCGGCGTGCTCAACTTCTTTATGGGCAAGACCGTCTACTCGGCGGCCAGCCCCCTGCGCATCGCCTTTATCCATGAGTTCCCCTGTGCGACGTCGAGCTGGGACAGCCTGCACGACCAAGGGCGTCAGTATCTCGATGAGCACTTTGGCGGTATCGTGCGCACCGAGGCGTTCGAGGACTGTCATAATCCGGATGTGTTCTACGCCGCCGTGGAAACGGCTGTCAAACATGGAGCTAACGTCATCTTCTCGACCTCGCACCGCCTGATGGAATACACGCTCAGAGCTGCCGTTGAGTATCCCCAGGTGCGGTTCCTTAACTGCTCTATCGGCCTTCCCCACCAAAGCGTCCGTTCGTACTTTGGCAAGATGTACGAGGCCAAGTTCCTCCTGGGCGCCCTTGCCGCCAGCATGGCGGACAACCACCGCATCGGCTACCACGCGTCGGTCTTCGCCTCGGGCGCACTCAGCGAGATCAACGCCTTTGCGATTGGCGCCTCGCTGCTCGACCCCCGTGCGCAAATTATCCTGACCTGGGGCGATGTGCCCGCTGGAGGTCTTGCCGAAGCCATGTGTCGCGAAGGCGTGAGCGTCATGACCGGCGCTGACATATCAAAGTCGCTCGTAGACCCTACGGCCTACGGACTCCATCGCCTGGTCGATGGCAAGGTCGTCGGCATCGCCATGCCGGTCTGGAACTGGGGCCGATACTACGAGCTTATCGTTCGCAGCCTGCTGCACGGCACGTGGGACGAGACCAGCGACGACAACCAAGTGCGCGCCGTCAACTACTGGTATGGTATGAGCTCGGGCGTTATCGACATCCGTTACGCTCCGGGCCTGCCCTATCAGACGCGCAAACTGGTGCAGCTGCTCCGCAATGGCATCGTCGAGGGCTCCATCAACCCCTTTGGCGGCGAGCTCCACAGCCAGGACGGCGTGGTGCAGATCGAGGGCTTTCCCCCGCTGCCGAGCACGCAAATCGTCGAGATGGACTGGCTGGCCGACAACGTGGTGGGCACCATTCCGCAACTCGACGATGAGCCGAAGGTCCGCGCCCTATGAAAATCCTTGCCATAGCCGATACCGAAGAACGATGCCTATGGGAGTGCTTTCGCAAGGAGCGCTTTGAGGGTATCGACCTGATTCTGTCTGCTGGCGATCTGGACCCGGATTATCTTGAGTTTTTGGTCACGGTCATCAACAAACCGCTCATCTACGTACGCGGCAATCACGATGACCGCTATGCACGTCATGCACCGGGCGGCTGCATTTGTGTCGAAGACACCGTGTACGTGTATCGCGGCGTCCGCATTGCGGGGCTTGGCGGCTCCATGCGCTACCGAGACGGTGCCAACATGTATACCGAGCGCGAGATGACCAAGCGTGTGCGCAAGCTGTCCCGCAAAGTGAGGATGGTCGGCGGCTGCGACATTCTGCTGAGCCATGCACCCGCCGCCGGCGTGGGCGATCTGGATGATCTGCCGCATCGAGGATTCGAATGCTTTAACACAGCACTCGAATCCTGGAATCCCGACTACATGGTGCACGGGCATGTGCACCAATGCTATGGTCGCGACTTTCAACGCGAACATCAGCACGCATGCGGGGCAACGATCATCAACGCCTGCGGCTATACGCAGTTTGAGCTGGACGAAGCGCGCTACCCCATCCGTGGCTGGCAGGCAGCCTGGCTCAATTCGCAAACCATGCGCCGCGAGCTCAAGCGCCACGAGGCAATCGAGTCCTCTACCGCCAGAACACCCTGGTAACCGCCACAAAGGGGACAGGCACCTTTGTGGCGGTTTTGGCCCGAGATAGCAAGAAACCCGGTCCTGCACGAGGCAGAACCGGGTTTCTTTAGCAATGCTTGCTTTGCTCAGGCAGTAACTAAAAGTTACTCAGCCAGGAAGTCGCGCTGGACAGCGGGATCGACCTTGACGCCAGGGCCCATGGTGGAAGACACGGAGATGGACTTGACGTACTTGCCCTTAGCAGAAGAGGGCTTGACGCGCAGGATCTCGGTGTACAGGGCGGCGTAGTTCTCAACAAGCTGCTGCTCAGAGAAGGACTTCTTGCCCAGGGGCACGTGGCAGATGCCGTAACGGTCGGCGCGGTACTCAACGCGGCCAGCCTTGAGCTCGGAGACCATCTTGGCGACGTCCATGGTCACGGTGCCGAGCTTGGGGTTCGGCATGAGGCCACGGGGACCGAGGATCTTACCAATGCGGCCAACCTTGGCCATCATGTTCGGCGTAGCGATAGCAGCGTCGAAGTTGATCTCGCCCTTCTGGATCTGGGCGACGAGCTCGTCGGAACCGATGATGTCGGCGCCGGCAGCCTCGGCCTCGCGGGCCTTCTCGCCCTCGGCGAAGACAGCAACACGAACGGTCTTGCCGGTGCCGTGAGGCAGGGAGATGGAACCACGGATGTTCTGGTCAGCCTTACGAGTATCGATGCCCAGACGGAAGTGGGCCTCGACGGTCTCGTCGAACTTGGCAGTGTCGAGCTCCTTGATGAGCTTGGCAGCCTGAAGGGGGGTGTAGAGCGTGGCGCGGTCGATCTTCTCGGCAGCGGCGTTATAGCTCTTACCATGCTTAGCCATGTGCATTACCTCCTGTGGTTAAACGGGCGTGAGCCCTCCCACATCGTATCGTGTGCCCTATTGCACACATATAACGGGCGCCCCGGTCGGAGCACCCGTCATTACCTAAAGAAATCGCTACTCAGCGATGGTGACGCCCATGGAACGGGCGGTACCGGCGATGATCTTCTTGGCGGCGTCAATGTCGTTGGCATTGAGGTCCGGCATCTTGATCTCGGCGATCTTGGTGAGCTGCTCCTGAGAGAGCTGACCAACCTTGTCGGCCTGGGGCTTAGCGGAACCAGACTTGAGATTGAGCTCCTTCTTGATGAGGTGAGCCGCCGGCGGGGTCTTGGTGATGAAGGAGAAGGACTTGTCCTCGTAGACAGAGATCTCAACGGGGATGATGTCGCCCTTCTTGTCCTGCGTCTCGGCGTTAAAGGCCTGGCAGAACTGCATGATGTTCACGCCAGCAGCGCCCAGGGCGGGGCCGACGGGAGGAGCGGGGTTAGCTGCACCAGCAGGAATCTGGAGCTTAATGACGTTGGCAACCTTCTTCTCAGCCATGGTCATTCCTTTCGAATCACGAGTGTGAAGTACTTGCTATATCGTAAGCACGCACGTGTTAGAAGCACTCCTGAGATGAGCAGTCACAGAAGAAGCACGCTCGCGCGAACGGACGAAAACTTAAGCGATGACAGCGACCTGGTTAAAGTCGAGCTCGACCGGCGTCTCGCGGCCAAAGATCATCAGCGTGACCTTGAGCTTGCCAGCCTCGGTGTTAACCTCGGAGACCTTGCCATCAAAGTCGGTAAGCGGGCCATCGGTGACGCGGACGGACGTGCCGACCTGAATATCAACCGAGGTGCGCTTGGGCGAATCGCCCTTACCGGGACGACGAGTCATCTTGTTGTACTCGTCGCGGGAAAGCGGAGCGGGCTTGCCGTTGCCGCCCAGGAAACCGGTGACGCCAGGCGTGTTACGAACGCACGTCCAAGCATCGTCATCCATCTCCATGCGGACCAGGACATAACCCGGGAAGATCTTGGAATCCTTGGTCTCACGCTTGCCACCCTCTTTAATCTCGGTGACGCGCTCCATAGGAATCTCGATATCAAAGATACGGTCCTGCATGCCCATAGTCTCGATGCGATGCTCGAGATCGGACTTAACGCGGTTCTCGTATCCAGAGTAAGTGTGAACGACGTACCAACGCTTAGACATGGTTTAGCCCCTCAATCCAGAGAACAGAGCAAGAGCCTCGCCAAAGCCAGCATCGAGCAGAGCGATGACGACGCCGACGACGATCAGAGAAGCGCAAACGACGACCGAGTAGTTCACGAGCTCCTTCTTATCGGGCCACGTGACACGCTTCATCTCGGACTTCACCGAAGCGAAATACTTCTTGGTGCGGGCGAAGAAACCAGGCTTCTCGTTCTTCTTAGACTTCGCAGCCTTCTCGTTCTTCTTGGCAACGGCCTTCTTGGCCTCAACCTTGGAGTTGGCGGCAGCGTTATTGGCAGGTGCCGGCTGCTGAGCCTTCTTCTTGTTCTTCTTGTTGGCCATTTGGGTTACCTCCGCGCAATGCGCTTATACATGAGTAAACCGTAAGCCCCCAATTGGGAGCTTACGGAATAATGACTGGCACGCCAGGAAGGACTCGAACCCTCAACACTCGGTTTTGGAGACCGATGCTCTACCAATTGAACTACTGGCGTATATGACTAAAGACTAGCGAGTCTCTTTGTGCAGCGTGTGGTGACGGCACCAGGGGCAATACTTCTTGATCTCCATACGATCAGGCATGTTCGCCTTGTTCTTGGTGGTCGTATAGTTGCGGCGCTTGCACTCAGTGCACGCAAGAGTAACTAGAGTACGCATGTATCCTGAACCTTTCATATCCGCCCCGTACGGGCACGAGATGGTACTTTATCAGCTCTATGTAAGTGCTGTCAATGAAAACCTCGAATCAATTGGTTCTCGGTGGATCCATTCATATTTGGAACACATCAATGGGGCCAGCGAGATCTAATCGACGGTGTGCCCAGAACCATTATCGATCCTCTGGACACCAGCAACGGCTCAATATCCATTGCAGAAAAGAACCCGGCACCCATATAAGTGCCGGGTTCTCTAAGTCAGCTATATCAGAGAGCTAATTTACTCAATGATCGTGGAGACGATGCCCGAACCGACGGTGTGGCCACCCTCGCGGATAGCGAAGCGCAGGCCCTCCTCCATGGCGATCGGGTGGATGAGGTCGCCCTCGATGGTGATGTGGTCACCAGGCATAGCCATCTCGGTGCCCTCGGGGAGCTTGACCGTACCGGTAACGTCGGTGGTACGGAAGTAGAACTGAGGACGATAACCATCGAAGAACGGGGTGTGACGGCCGCCCTCCTCCTTGGTCAGAACGTAGATCTCACCGGTGAACTTGGTGTGCGGGGTAACCGAACCGGGCTTGCAGAGAACCTGGCCGCGCTCGATGTCCTCACGCTTGATGCCGCGGAGCAGCAGACCGACGTTGTCGCCAGCCTCGCAGAAGTCCATGGACTTACGGAACATCTCGATACCGGTAACAACGGTGTTCTGGGTATCCTTGATGCCGACGATCTCGACGGGCTCGTTGAGCTTGAGCTCACCGCGCTCGACACGGCCGGTAGCAACGGTACCACGGCCGGAGATGGTCATAACGTCCTCAACGGCCATCAGGAACGGGAGGTCGTTGTTACGAGCAGGCGTCGGGATGTACTCGTCGACGGCGTTCATGAGCTCGCGGATAGCGTCCATCCACTTGGCGTCGCCCTCGAGAGCGCCCAGAGCGGAACCACGGATGACGGGGATGTCGTCGCCGGGGAAATCGTACTCGGAGAGGAGCTCACGGGTCTCCATCTCGACGAGGTCGATAAGCTCGTCATCGTCAACCATGTCGCACTTGTTCAGGAAGACGACGATGTAGGGAACGCCGACCTGACGGGCGAGCAGGATGTGCTCGCGGGTCTGAGCCATGGGGCCGTCGGTAGCGGCGATGACCAGGATAGCGCCGTCCATCTGAGCAGCACCGGAGATCATGTTCTTGACGTAGTCAGCGTGGCCCGGGCAGTCAACGTGAGCGTAGTGACGGGCAGCGGTCTCGTACTCGACGTGGGAGACGGAGATCGTAATGCCGCGCTCGCGCTCCTCGGGAGCCTTGTCGATGTTCTCGAACGCAGTGAAGTCAGCCTTGCAGCCCTCGGTCTCAGAGAGAACCTTGGTGATGGCGGCGGTCAGCGTGGTCTTGCCGTGGTCGACGTGACCAATGGTGCCGATGTTAACATGCGGCTTAGTGCGCTCAAACTTCTCTTTGGCCATAAAGCCCTCCTCTTAACAGGTCGTCCCCGGACGGGACTTTGCCTTTATACCATAGTGGCCTCTCAACATACTATTGAGAAGCCACCGTGTTACCTATGGTAGCGGTGACTGGATTCGAACCAGTGACGCCACGGGTATGAACCGTGTGCTCTAACCAACTGAGCTACACCGCCGGATGGAGCCTGCAACCAGACTTGAACTGGTGACCTCTTCGTTACCAACGAAGTGCTCTACCGACTGAGCTATACAGGCACTTGACGGGTGGGAGCTATAGGATTCGAACCTATGTAGGCAGAGCCAACGGGTTTACAGCCCGTCCCCATTAACCACTCGGGCAAACTCCCAATCGTTCAAGTATCCGCAGGTTCTTTGGTCTTTTGGACCGTCGCCCCCGCGAACGAAAAAGATAATACGATGCAACCTTGGGGGCTGTCAACGAAAACCTCTAGATACACGGTTCCGGGCGTATCTATATAGCCGTGACCTGCGGTTTTGTTGAGTTTGGATGTGAAGGACGGTGGTTTTGGATACAGCGGTGACGTTTCCCAAGGTAACACTTTGGTGTAGTGGAGTACACCTTCAGGATCGAACTTCGATAACAGCCTATTTGCACCTATATATAGGTCGAGATCGGGCTTCCGCGGCAGATTCGAGCGTGGATTTTCTTCCGTTTGAAATCGAGCGTGGACAATCTCCCACTATTGGCGTGCCCCCAAGGCCAAAGTGGCAGATTATCCACGATCATTCACTAAGCGGGAGATTTTCCACGCTCGTACGTCCGATAATCCACGCTCAGGGGGGGGCAGCCGAGCTCGACACGGCTTTTGTCTCGATCTGTAACATATAGAGAACATTTTCTCCCCTATCTGTTACAGGTCGAGATATTACGCAGAGACCTCCGCTTACGTCTCATTCTGTAACAGTAAGAAAGGTTTTCAGCTTCTTCGTGTTACAGATCGAGATGTTATCGGCCGTCCCTTGGCAATGTCTCGATCTGTAACTATAAGGAGGGTTTTCAGCCCGCCCGTGTTATAGATCGAGACAAACCTGAAGCTTGGTGGGAGTCAAACCCGCTGACATGTCAACATAAATAGAAACGGGCCCTGTCCCACAAGGGAACAGAGCCCGAAACTCTCATGGAGCCAGTGACAGGAATCGAACCTGCAACCCACTGATTACAAATCAGTTGCGCTACCGTTGCGCCACACTGGCACACTTGGCGCTTTCGCGCGAAGCCTGTTAAGGATAAAGGAATTGAGGATGGGGCGCAACAGGCCCTTCGACCGACCACATCTCAAAACTATTCGCCAGAACGAATAGTTTCGTCTGTTCGCCAAAACAAAAAACTATTCGTTTTGGCGATGGCAAGTCCACAATCCAATAACTACAAGCCAGTGAATTGACCAGCCGAGTAGCTGGTCTCTACAGATACTCCCCTACCGGCCACGAAGGGCCTTGAGCTTGGCCAGGGCATCGGGGCTCAGGCGACTGCCCAGAGTCATCTTGATCTGCGGAGCTTCCTCTGCCTCGTGAACGTCGTTATCGATCTGTTTGATCTCGTCCACCAGCATACGGCTCGAGATGCGCGTAACGCCCTTGCCCATGACGACAGCCTGGATCGTGCCGTCGCTCGATACCACGGAGCACGCGCGACCTTCCCCGCGTGCCTCGATGCAGAGCTTTTGCACCACGGTATCGGCAGAGACACCCGTCGGCGAAAACTCGATGCGCACGCCGCGGGCCGGCAGGTTGGGGCGCTCGTTAGAGATATTGCCCGCGCCGTCGAACACGATCACGGCCTCGTAACGGCCCTGGGCAAACGCCGCGACATCGTTGATGAGCGCAGTACGAGCCATATCGTGGACGTCGCTGGAATACGGATCGTCGGAATGGTCGTACACGAGCTTTTCGTAGCGCGGCGTGCAGTGAATCACGTTGTAGCCGTCGACCACCAGCAGCTCGGGCTTATTGGAGTGCACCGTCGAGACCGGATCGGCGATAGCCTGCGCAAACGCATTGCCGCCCACGCCATAGGTCGCGGCCGAAACAATTGGCTTGGCCGAGCCCTCGCCAAAGCGCTTGGCCTTGGACTTGGCGTGGTTCTTCTTGGACATGCGCTACTCCTCCCCCATGAGCTCGCCGGCATTGCGGCGCAGCCACTCAAAGCACAGCGCGGTGGTCGCCTGGGCCACATTGAGACTCTCGGTCATGCCGCGCTGGGGAAGCTTGGTCAAAAAGTCGCATTTCTCGAGCACCAGGCGCGAGATGCCGTCGCCCTCGGAGCCCATGACGAGCGCAACGCGGCCCTCAAAGGGAGCATCCCAGCAGCTGCCCTCGGCGTGCTCGGAAGCACCGACCACCCAAAAGCCGGCGGCCTTGAGGTCGTCAAGCGCTCGGGCGATATTGGGAACCTGCGCGATGGGCAGGTGCATGACGGCACCAGCAGAGGTTTTGTAGCTGCCCACGGTCACACCGGCGGCGCGCTTGTTTGCAATGATGACGCCCGCCGCGCCCACGACCTCGGCGGAGCGCACGATCGCACCAAAGTTACCATCGTCGGTCACATGGTCGAGCACGACGACGAGCGCCGGTCCGTCACCCGCGCGATCGAGGATATCGGCGACATCAGCATAGGGGAAATTACCCACCTCGAGCGCAATGCCCTGGTGAGCGCCATGGCTCGACAGCGCATCGAGCTGCGCGCGCGGCACATACTTAATGCGGACACCCGCGGCGTTGAGGTCATCGACCAGACGAGACAAAGCAGCATCGCGCTCCCCGCCCTCGGCGATGAGCGCGCACTTGACGGGAAAACCAGTGCGCAGCGCCTCGGCGGCAGCACGACGACCTTCGATAAACTCGCCCTTGGGAGCCTGGACAGCGTCGCGGTTGCGATCGCGCTGCGGACGTGCGGCCTGGGCGCGATCGCGCTGGCCCTTGGAAGCAGCAGCGCGATCATTTCGGCGAATCGGACGCGAGCCAGAAGCGGCCTGCTTGCCGCCACGAGGTGCACGCTTGCGATTGTCGGCCATAAGACGGCCTCCTTAAATAGAAAACGAACAAGAATCGACCAGCCGAGGCACCGCACCCTGCCATTTTACACGGGTG
>UQNB01000065.1 GCA_900542235.1 uncultured Collinsella sp. | reverse complement strand
TTCCTGCAGATCGTTTACGGCCGCAGCCAGACCGCGTTCTCCGAGGGCGGCCTGCCCGTGGGCGCCTCCCTCGACGACCTCGGCAAGGGCCTTCGCTCTCAGGTCGGCACCATGTTCGGCACCAAGGCCAAGGGCGCTCGTTACCTTGAGCTCGCTCAGGGCTACGTCACCCGCATGGCTCTCAACGACAAGAACGAGATCATCGCATTCGAGTTCCTGAACCTCGGCAAGTTCACCGACGCCGTCAAGGCCGGCAAGACCCCCGAGGAGGCCATCGCTGGCGCTATGGGCCACTATGGTCAGTGGGAGAACGCTGCCAAGTACATCGACCCGCGCACCGACGAGGAGACTCACTCCGTCGCCAGCGTGTTCCCGGTTCACGAGTAGAAAGGGAGGGAAATAACTATGACTGTTACGTTCGAAGGTTACGAGCGCCGCGCTGACAAGATCAACAAGTGCCTCGCCGACAACGGCATCGCCTCCCTCGAGGAAGCTCTGCAGATCTGCACCGACAAGGGCTTCAACCCGCGTGAGATCGTCAACAACACCCAGTCCATCGCCTTCCAGAACGCCGAGTGGGCCTACACCCTCGGCTGCGCTCTCGCTGTCAAGCGTGGCGCCAAGACCGCTTCTGAGGCTGCCGCCATCATCGGCGAGGGCATCCAGGCCTTCACCGTTCCCGGCTCCGTCGCCGAGGACCGCAAGGTCGGTCTGGGCCACGGCAACCTGGGCGCTATGCTGCTCTCCGACGACACCGAGTGCTTCGCCTTCCTGGCCGGCCACGAGTCCTTCGCTGCCGCTGAGGGCGCTATCGGCCTGGCTCTGAACGCCAACAAGGCTCGCAAGAAGCCGCTGCGCGTCATCCTCAACGGTCTGGGCAAGGACGCTGCTCAGATCATCGCCCGCATCAACGGCTTCACCTACGTGAAGACCCAGTTCGACTACTACACGGGCGAGCTCAAGGTCGTCGAGACCATCCCCTACTCCGATGGTCCCCGCGCTGCCGTTAACTGCTACGGCTCCGACGACGTCCGCGAGGGCGTTGCCATCATGTGGCACGAGAACGTCGACATCTCGATCACCGGTAACTCCACCAACCCCACGCGCTTCCAGCACCCCGTCGCTGGCACCTACAAGAAGGAGCGCCTCGAGGCTGGCAAGAAGTACTTCTCCGTCGCTTCTGGTGGCGGCACTGGCCGTACCCTGCACCCGGACAACATGGGCGCCGGCCCTGCCTCTTACGGCATGACCGACACCATGGGCCGTATGCACTCCGACGCCCAGTTCGCCGGTTCTTCCTCCGTGCCTGCGCACGTTGACATGATGGGTCTCATCGGCATGGGCAACAACCCCATGGTCGGTGCCACCGTCGCTTGCGCTGTCGCCGTCGAGGAGGCCCTCAAGGCCTAATCGCGCCCGCGCGATGCTCATATAGTTGAGCTTGGAGCCGCTACCTTTCGAGGTGGCGGCTCTTTTTGTTTACACTGACGCAGAGTAGCTAATGCCGATATGTCAGTTGCGGCGAAATACGAGATGTGATGAGATGGAGCGTCAGAGCGTCCATGACGCCCACCTGCCATATTTGCCCTTTACCGATTTGCCGAGTCTTTGCGACCCCATTGCCGATCACCCGTGCGACAATGCGCCGGACGAGAAAGGAATCCGATGGAATCGACTGATGTACTGGTAATTGGATCTGGCATTGCGGGCCTTTGCGCCGCCATCGAAGCGGCACGCACGGGTGCAACCGTCACTGTGGCAAGCGCCGGCAAGACTATGAGTGGATCGAGCTTCTTCCCCGGAACCTGGGGCCTCGGCCTTATTGGCCCCGTCGACGAAGACGATGAGCAGGACCTCATCGACACCATCCAGACCGTCGGCGGCGGTGTCGCCGACCCCGAGCTTGTCCAGACGTTTGTGCACGGCATTCCCCAGGCAATTGAATGGCTCGAGCAAGACCTGGGCGTTGAGCTCCAGCGTCCGCAAAGCGCTGAGAGCGCTCAGCAAAAGCAGTTTATCCCCTGCTTTGACCACAAAACGCGCATGTGGCGCGGCCTCACCCGCAAGCCCCTTGAGGACGCTCTGACGGCCCGGATCGAGTCGCTCGGCATTCGTCTGCTCCCCCGCCATGAGCTTATCGACCTTGTTGAGGACACGAACGGTAGAATAACCGGAACCGTGCTCTACGACCTCACCGAAAATCAAATCGTGCCCTTTGCTGCCAAGGCCACGATCATCGCAACCGGTGGCACAGGCGGCCTGTTCGAGCGCAGCCTTACGTCGGCTGATGTGCTCAGCTCCTCGCAGGCCATCGCGCTGGCGCACGGCGCAACACTTACTAATATAGAGTTCATGCAGATGATGCCCGGTTTCATCGAGCCCAAGCGCAACCTGGTCTTCAACGAGAAAACCTGGCGCTACGTACATGTAGACCAGCCGGTAGATATTGCCGACGACAAGCTGGACGACCTGCTCGAGCAGCGCTCTGGATATGGCCCCTTCACTTCGCGCCTGGCTTCCCGCGCTATCGATCTCGCCATCGATCAGGCAGGCGCCGAAGGCCTGGCGCTCCACTACGACTTCCCGCGAGAGAATGTCCCCGAGTTTGTGCAGACCTTTGCCACCTGGCTACAAGACGAGCACGGCATCGCGCCGACCGACGAGATGCGCGTGGCGATGTATGCCCACGCCGCCAACGGCGGTATCAAAATCGACAAGACCGCGTACACGGGCGTTGAGGGCCTCTACGCCTGCGGTGAGGCAACAGGCGGCATGCACGGCACCGACCGCATCGGAGGCCTGTCGAGCGCCAATGGCATCGTATTCGGGCGTATCGCGGGCGCATCGGCGGCTCGAGCAGCACTGGACGCTCCCGAGGCGGCCGCTCCGATGGATATTGCCCACCCCCAGTATGGCATTGCCACAACAGATGCCGAACGCCTGACACACAGCCTTAAGCACACGATGAGCACCTATTGCATGATCAACAGGACCGAAGCAGGTCTATCCAAGGCCCTGCAACAGCTTGAAAGCCTGAAAGACGAGGCAACGGCGCTGAGCAAGCCGCATGCCAATGACAGCGAGATCGCAGCCCTCGCCCGCCTGCAATCGCAGAATCAGCTGGCAACGGAGATGGTCAAAGCCATGCACAAGCGGACCGAAAGTCTCGGATCGCACTGCCGAGCGAATTAAACTGGACACCTATCTAAAGCAAAACACAACTAATCGATATCTATGGGCCCCGTGAACTCGAAGTGGCACGGGGCCCATTCGTGTCCGCACGGCAGCGTATCCTAATTCTGAATACAGAGCGGGCAAAGCCCGCATAGACAATAGGCCAGCGAGGAGGAGATATGGACAGTAGAGATATCGAGAAGTGGCGTGTCAAACTTGATAGCTATGCCAATGTGGAAGACGGCGTTGAGTATTGGCTCGCACGCGATTTAATGGAACCCATGGGGTACACTCGATGGGAGAACTTTGCCGAAGTTGTTAAGAGGGCAAAAGTCTCGTGCGAAACAAACAAAACTCCAGTTGATTCCCATTTTCGTGACACCACGAAAATGGTAACTGCCGGTGTCGCCGCTCGCGCGGTTAAAGACTACAAACTTACGCGCTATGCATGCTATTTAATCGCCCAGAACGGAGATTCAAACAAGCAAGAAATCGCGCTCGCACAGGCGTACTTCGCCGTGCAGACGCGCCGCCAAGAGCTCATAGAGCAGCGATTCGCAGAGATTCAGCGCTTGCAGGCGCGCCACTCGCTATCTGATTCAGAGAAACAGCTCTCGGGTATTGCGTTCAAACGCGGCGTGGACTCCAAAGGATTCGCAATCATCAAGTCGAAGGGCGATGAAGCGTTATTCGGCGGCAGAAGCACGGCGGAAATGAAGCAACAGCTCGGCGTATCCAAGAGCTCGGCATTGGCGGACAGGCTAGCCGATGTTCTCATCAAAGCAAAGGACCTTACGAACTCGATGACGGCCTTCAACGCCGAGGAACACGACCTGTACGGTCTGGACCAGATCAAGCAAGAGCACGTCGAGAACAACACAAGCGTGCGTGGCAGCCTCATCGACCGCGGAATTGTACCCGAGAACCTACCGCCTGCCGAAGATACAAAGAAGCTCGAGCGTCGCGTGAAGGCAGACGAGAAGAAACTCAAGGAGGGTACTGACGGTTTTACCGATCCCCAGGGTAGGCTCGATCTGTGAAAGCGGCTGTGCCCTTTCGGGTTCGACCCCATGCGAGGTCAACAAAAAAGCGACCAGCCGAAGCCAGTCTCTTTAACATGCTTTGGTGGGCCGTCAGGGGGTCAGCCTGCTGCGCAGGCGGCCGCTGCGGCGCCAAGGCGCCTTGCGCGCTACGCTGGTAAATGCTTACGTATTTCCTCAGCTCCGCGCCCTTACGGGTTCGACCCCATACGAGGTCAACAAAAAAGCGACCAGCCTGAGCCAGTCGCTTTAACAATCTTTGGGTGGGCCGTCAGGGGGTCGAACCCTGGACCTTGGGATTAAGAGTCCCCTGCTCTACCAACTGAGCTAACGGCCCGATATCAACACGAAGCAAGAACTGGGGTGGGTAAAGGGGCTCGAACCCTCGACCTACGGGACCACAACCCGTCGCTCTAGCCAACTGAGCTACACCCACCGTGTCCTGTGCGCTTCGCGCTCGACTATTATTGCAAGGAACGCCACGCGATGCAAGCCCCAATTTTCAAGAATTTTGAAAAGAGTTTTTCGGATCCATTTCGAGCAAATCCCACCGGTTTCATAGGAGTAAACTTGCCCCACTGCAAATGCTCGAAAGGACCGGCATGAAAGAACTCTCCAACCGCACGGCAACGTTTACCGATTCGGTCATCCGCCGTATGACGCGCATCTCCAACAAGTATGGCGCCGTCAACCTGTCGCAGGGCTTCCCCGACTTCGATCCCCCGGCGCAGCTGCTCAATAGTCTGGGCACCATCGCCACCGACCCCAAGCCGCTTTACCACCAGTACTCCATCACCTGGGGCTCCCAGGCCATGCGCGAGGCGCTCGCCGCCAAACAGGAGCACTTTATGGGCATGCCGGTGAACCCCAACGAGAATATCGTAGTCACTTGCGGCTCCACCGAGGCCATGATGGCCGCCATGATGACGGTCACGAACCCCGGCGACAAGGTCGTCATCTTCTCGCCGTTCTACGAGAACTACGGCGCTGACACCATTCTCTCGGGAGCCGAGCCCATCTATGTGCCGCTCAACCCGCCCACCTTTGACTTCGACCGCGAGGTCCTCGAGGCGGCCTTCCGCGACAACGACCCAAAGGCCATCGTCCTGTGCAACCCTTCCAACCCCTGCGGCAAGGTCTTTACGCGCGAGGAGCTCACCTTTATCGCCGACCTCTGCAAAAAGTACGACGCCTATTGCATCACCGACGAGGTATACGAGCACATCGTCTACGCACCCCATGAGCACGTCTACATGGCCACGCTGCCTGGCATGTTCGAGCGCACCATCAGCTGCAGCTCGCTGTCCAAGACCTACTCCATCACCGGCTGGCGTCTGGGCTACACTATCGCCCCTGCCGAAATCACCGAGCGCATCAAAAAGGTCCACGACTTCCTCACCGTGGGCGCCGCCGCTCCCCTGCAGGAAGCCGTCGTCACCGCCCTCAACTTCGACGACAGCTATTACGATGAGGTCCTTGACCTCTATGCCGCCAAACGCGACCTGTTCTGCCAGGGACTCGACAGCATCGGTCTTGAGCATAACGTGCCGCAGGGCGCCTACTACGTCATGATGGACATCTCTGAGTTTGGCTATGACAGCGACCTCGAATTCTGCGAGGACCTCGCGTCTAAGGTGGGCGTGGGCGCCGTGCCCGGCTCGAGCTTCTTCCGCGAGCCCGTCAACCACCTGATTCGTTTCCACTTTGCCAAGCGAGACGAGACGCTTAACGCGGCACTGGAGAACCTCAAGTCCCTGCGTGATAAAATCAAACCGCGCGGGTAAGGACGGCCCGGCAACTAAAGTAACTAAAGAAGCCCCGCACCGCCTGCCGCGTTGCGAGGCTTCTTTTTATGGCGCTTTCTTAAATGGTTTAGAGCTCTATACTTTAGTCATGGAGCAACTCGTCCCAGTGAGAGGAATATTATGGAAGAGCAGCAACTTATCGGAGCGCTCGAGGCCGGCGGCACCAAGATGGTCTGCGCCACGGGCTATGCAGACGGCACGGTCTTGGAGCGTGAGCAGATCGCGACCACGACCCCGCAGGAGACCGTTGAGGCCGTCAACGCATGGTTTGCCGACAAGGGCATCGCCGCACTGGGCATCGGCGCCTTTGGCCCCACCGCAGTCAACCCTGCCTCGCCCCAATACGGCAAGATCCTGGAGACGCCCAAAACGGCATGGCGCTACTTTGACCTGCTGGGCACCATCCAAAACGAGCTCAATATTCCCTGCGGCTACGACACCGACGTCAACGTCGCCTGCCTGGGCGAGGTCACCTTTGGTTGCGCCCAGGGCCTCACTGACGTTGTGTATCTGACCATCGGTACCGGCGTGGGCGCCGGCGTGCTCTCGGGCGGCCAGCTCGTGCACGGCATGATGCATCCCGAGGCCGGCCACATCCTGGTCACGCGCGACCCGCGCGACACCATTGGCGAGCACAGCGCCTGCCCCTTCCACGACAACTGTCTCGAGGGCCTCATCGCCGGCCCCGGCGTTAAAAAGCGCTGGGATGGCAAGAGCGCCGGAGACATGGCCGATGACTCGGAGGCCATGGACCTGCTCGCCGGCTATCTGGCACAGGCACTCATGACCTACACGCTGTGCTACGCGCCGCAAAAGATCATCATCGGCGGCGGCGTGGCCGACCACACTCCCATCGTGCCGCTCGCACGCAAAAAGTGCGCCGAGATGCTCAACGGCTATATCGTCACGCCCGAGGTCAACGACATCGATAGCTACATCGTCAACAACAGCCTCGAGGGCAAGCAGGGCATCATGGGCTGCCTGGCCCTGGGCGCGCAGGCGCTTCAGTAGCAGACGCACCCACGGGGCGTGGCACGCCCGGCAAATCCGACCTACGGAACGACGCCACCACGCCTCATATAAGCCCTCAAATAAAAAAGGCCGCCTAGGACCAAACAATACGTCCTAGGCGGCCTTTTTGGCGCACATCAGCGACCGTAAGAGATATCGGAGCACAACGCCCGTTGCCGCTCCACAGCAGTCGATCATCACATCGGTGATCATTCCAGCGCGTCCCGGCACAAAGAGCTGAATCGTCTCGTCGATCGAAGGAATCAGCAGCAGGAACACCGCCGTGGGCAGCAGCACGTCAAAGGTGCGCCGGCCCTCAAAATCAAAGGCGTGCGTTGCCAGGATGCCGAGCACCATATACTCGGTAAAATGCGCGCACTTGCGAACAACAAAGTTGGTCACCCATTCATATGGAAGTCCCACGCCGTGCAGGAAACCGCGGATAGCTTCCATGACCGTTAGACTCAGTGAGCCCGACCCCGAGCCGGGAACCAGCGAATTGCCCCAGATCAAGAGCGCCATCAGGCAGGTCACGACCGCCCATTTTCGATTGATCTTAACCATGCAGAAGTTATGCCTCCGCGCGGAGCGGCGCAAAGCTGGCGGTACCGCCCTCGATAACGCTCAGATAGGCACGGCCCGTACGCTTGGCGGTAGAGGACTGCAGGCGCTCGATCTCTTCCTCGAGGATCTGATTGACGCGCTCGTGACGACGATTTTCCATAATGCCGGCGGCAATAGCCTCGGCTCGCTCGATGCTCTCGCGCGAGATACGGGCAGTATCCTCGGGGAACACAGCACTGTGACGGCCGACATAGGCGGGGACAGCAGGCTGAGGGGCAGCGACGGGAGCGGGGGCCGTAACAGGAGCAGGCTCGTCAATCTCATCCAGGATCGCGGTGGCGGCGGCCCACATGTCCTCGTGGCCCGAGTAATCGGCCATGGGGACATCAACCTCGAGCGAGGCATCTGGAAGGTCGCCGGTGTTGATGCGATCTTGGGCATCAATCGATGCGGTGATGGCTGCAGGCTCATCGAGGTCATCGAGATCGATGTCCGCGGCACCGGAGATGATAGGCATGCTGGCGAGGTTTGCATTGTACGGCGCAGCCTCAGCCGCCTGCTGCTGGGCAGGAGCGCCCCACAACGAGCTTTCGGCGGCACGGCGGGCGGCAACGGCCTCCTCGTCCGCGGCCATGGCTTCATCAACGTACGAATTGTCGGCAGAAGCGTTCGCGTCCGCCGAGGTAGCGCTGTAGGCGTTATTGGCTGCCGCGTTGGCGACGAGTGCCACGAAAGCCGCCGTGCTGCCCGCAGGGGCGGCCTGGGAGCCAGACACGGCGCGTGCCGCGGCGGCGATGTCGTCGCGATTGAAGGAGCCGGTCTGCCCGCCGTTGGTGAGCTCGTCGATGGCGACTTGATAGACGTCGCGCGAGTGCGCAGGGTCGCAGCTCACCGGCGAATCGTCGTCGAGCATACTGTCGATCATGGACCAAGCCTCGGCCTCGTCCATGGCATCTGCGGCTCGAGCGATGGTAGGGACACCATCATCGGCATGACGGCGCTGGAACGCACCAGTCAGGCCGGAAAGGAATGCCGAGGTAGACTGCTCCGCCTGAGCCTGAGAAGCAGAAGCCGCAGCGTAAGGAGTCGCATCCTGCTGCTGAGCCGGAATCGAGGCGGTCTTGAACTCGCTTTGATGCTGATTGAGATTGGCGGCACCGCCCATGGCATCAGGCTGGAACAGACGCTCTTCACGCTGCGCACGGTACTCGGAGATACCCAGCGAGGCGGCATAGATACCCACGCCCGCCACCGCGCCCACGGCGAAGGGAACCGCACCCGCCACGACCGTCTCGTTCACCGACGAAAACGGCAGCGTCGCGGCATACATAACCACGGGAGCGGCAAGGCCGATCCCGCACGAAAGTCCGGCAAGGACTGCTCGTTGTGTTGCATCAGAAGAAGCCATGAGCTCTCCCCATCTTCCAGCACCCAAATCGCATCATTCAGTTGGCTGCGCGAGAGAAGATGAAGCGGGGCTATGCCCCAAAGCAACGGTATATGGTTCGTTTCATCTGCGTTTTCCGTCGCGAAGCTTAAAAGCTATTATGCGAAACCGCCCTGTCGATTGCAAGCGACGATGTCGGATTGAAACGGGAAACCTGCTGCTTGCCAGTCTTATGGTCAAAAATAAGCGCGGAGCGGCGATATGGAAAAGGGCCGAGGCTCAAAGCCCCGACCCTTTATCGCATTGATGACTATCGCTGCGCGTGGATGACAACCTAGAACGTCTGCTCGTAGTCGCTGTGCTTTTTGGCCGAACGCACCAGGAACTCCTGGTTGGTGTTGGTGCCCTTAAGACCCTTGATAAACGACGCGGCTGCGCGCTCGGTGTTGTTCATGCCGGCAAGAATGCGACGCAGACCAAAGACAAACGGACGCATCTGCTCGTCGACCAACAGGTCTTCGTTGCGCGTACCGGAGGCAACGGGGTCGATAGCCGGGAAGATGCGGCGGTCGGCCAGGTCGCGGTCGAGCTTAAGCTCCATGTTGCCGGTACCCTTGAACTCCTCGAAGATGACCTCGTCCATCTTGGAACCGGTGTCGATGAGGGCAGAGGCCAGGATGGTGAGCGAGCCACCGTTCTCGATATTACGGGCTGCGCCCAGGAAGCGCTTGGGAGGATACAGGGCCGCCGAATCGACGCCGCCCGAAAGGATGCGGCCCGAGGCGGGCGCCGCCAAGTTGTAGGCGCGGGCAAGACGCGTAATGGAGTCGAGCACCACCACGACATCGCCGCCCAGCTCCACGATGCGCTTGGCGCGCTCGATGACGAGCTCTGCCACGCGAGTGTGGTTGTCGGCGGGCATATCGAAGGTCGACGCCACAACCTCACCCTTGATGGAACGCTGCATATCGGTGACCTCTTCGGGGCGCTCGTCGACGAGCAGGCAGATGAGGTGCACCTCGGGGTTGTTAATCGAGATAGACTGGCAGATCTTCTTGAGGATCGTGGTCTTGCCGGCCTTGGGCGGGGACACGATCAGGCCACGCTGACCCTTGCCGATCGGCGACACGATGTCGATGGCGCGACCGGTAATGGAGTCTTTGCCGTGCTCCATGCGCAGCGGCTCGTTGGGATAGACCGGGGTGAGGTCGCCGAACTTGGGACGGTTGCGAATCTGCTCGGGGTCCAGACCGTTGACGGTCGTGATTTTGGCGAGGCCGGCGCGCTTGTCGCCGCCGCGCGAAGGACGCAGCGAGCCCTCGATGACGTCGCCCGTGCGCAGGCGCGCGGAGCGGATGAGGTAGGCGGGCACGAAGGCGTCGTCGTTGGACTTCATGTAGCCATGGGCGTGGATGATGCCGGAGCTGTCCGGGCGAATCTGCAGAATGCCCTTGATGTCGCGGAAGCCCTCGGCCTTCGCGGCGGTGGTGTAGATCTCTTCGACGAGTTCGGCCTTCTTCTTGCCGGTCGTCTCAATCTCGAACTCCTTGGCCTTCTCGCGCAGCTCGGCGACCTTCATGGCCGCGAGCTCCTCGCGCGAAAGCGTGGGCTCAGTCGGAGCGGCATTGCGCTCCTTATTGCGCTGTTTGCGATCGCGCTGGCGGTTGCGGCGGTCGTTGTTGCGCTCGTCCTTGCGCTCGTTGCGCTCGTCGTTACGCTTGTGCTGGCGACGGTTGGGGCGAGCGTTGTCTTCGGCCTCGGCGGGCGCGGCGCCATCGGTTGCGGCGGCGTCGGCATTGGCCGCAGCGGCGTCATTGGCCTCGGCGCCGGAATCAATCTGCGCTTCGGCATCAGCCTGCTGCTCGGACGCCTTGGCCTTAGCGGACTTCTTACGACCGCGCTTGGGCTTCGCGGGCGCAGACTGTTCGACGTCTTGGGGCTCGGCGGCATCAGTCGATGCATCGGCGGTCGTCTCGGCGGAATCCTCGGACGCACCCTTCTTGGCAGCCTTGGCCTTGGACGTGCGCTTAGCAGCAGTACGATGGCTGCGACCAGGACGGACGTCGGCGGGCGCCGGAGCCGCGGGGGGGGGGGGAGCCCCCGAGTTCCCGCT
>UQNB01000064.1 GCA_900542235.1 uncultured Collinsella sp. | reverse complement strand
CCGTCAGCCTCTACTCGCACTTCACCTTTGAGCGCGCCGACAAGCTCACCATCACGGGCTGCCCCGAGGAATTCCAAAACGAGAACAACCTAGTCTACGTGAGCTTTGTCGATGCACTGGCTGCATGGGACGAGCCGGCTTTTCCCGTTGCCATCGACATTCAAACCGATGTGCCCGTCGCTCGCGGTCTGGGCTCCAGCTCCACCTGCGTCGTCGCCGGCATTATGGCCGCCGCCGCGCTGACGGGCCACACCGTCGACCGTGCCGAGCTCGTCCGCATTGCCACCGAGGTCGAGGGCCATCCCGATAACGTCGCCCCCGCTATCCTGGGCGGCGCCGTCTGCTCCTTTACGCCGACCGATTCGCTCCCCCAGTGCCTGCGCTACGAGGTGAGCGATCGCCTGCGTTTTATTACCGTGATTCCGCCCTACGAGGTACACACGAGTGAGGCGCGCAAGGTCGTGCCGCAGGAGATTCCACTCTCCACCGCCGTATGGCAAATGGGCCGCATCGCCGGCATGACGCGCGGCCTGGAGACCGGCGACCTTGACCTGATTGCCGCCGCCAATGACGACCGCATCCAGGAGCCCTATCGCCGCCGCCTCATCCCCGACTACAACGCCGTGCGCGACACCTGCCTTAACGGAGGCGCCAAGACCATCTGGATCAGCGGTTCGGGCTCAACCCTCATGGCCGTAACCGATGACACCATCGTAGCCAAGTTCCTGCAGGTCAAGCTGCGCGAGCAGTTCCCCAAGTGCGAGACGCATATTCTGACATGCGACACCGAGGGCGCTCAAATCGAATACCTGTAGACATCCTTCCCTATCCACCTGCCCGGGATGGTCGGGGTGTTCCCCTCAAAATCGTCCTCGCGCATGAAGGCCCCTCATCCTGCTCCTACGGAGCTACGGACGAGGGGCCTTCGCGCTGCGGAATGATTTTGAGGGGAACACCCCGACCATCCCTGCGTTTACCTTGCTGAGGATGTCTACAGGAACCCACGCTTTGAAGGGGCGCCGGGCTGAAAGTTGCTTTTTATTGGTAGGGGCTCTTGCTGGTGTGGAGCTCTTGCTAGAGACAGGCCTCGGCAATGCGGCGCTTGAGCTCGTCGATACCCACGCCGGTCTGGGAGCTTGTGATGATTACGTTTTCGGCCGGGACGTTGAGCTGCTTTTTGATGGCTGCTGCCTGGCGGGCCTGCTGGGTGCGGCTGAGCTTGTCGGCTTTGGTGAGGCAGACGATAAAGTTGAACTCGTTGCCCTGCAGGTAGTCGATCATGTCATGATCGAGCTTGCTGGGGTCGTGACGAATGTCAACCAGCGATACGACCAGGTTAAAGCTGCGCTCGGAGTCAAAGAAATCGCCAATAAGCTCGGCCCAGCGGTCGCGCTCGGCCTTGGAGCGACGGGCGAAACCGTAACCCGGCAGGTCCACGAAATGCACGTCGTCGGCCTCAAAGAAGTTGATGTTGCTCGTCTTGCCCGGCGTACTGGAAACCTTGACCAGGTTCTTGCGGCCAAAGAGCTTGTTCATAATCGACGACTTGCCCACGTTGGAGCGGCCGACAAAGCTCACCTCGGGGCAGGTGGACTCGGGAATCTGCGAAACCTTGCCGTAGCTGGCGACGAACTTGGCAAGCTGGTAGTTAATGGAATCGGCCATGGGCACTCCTTGGTCGTAGGTTCTTACAAAAGAGCGCGCTATTGCGCAGCAGCAATGCGGCGGACGATATCGAGCGTGATGTCACTTGCGACACGCGCGTACTCGAACAGATCGAACTCTCGGTCGCAAATTGCATCGTACGCCTCGTCACAATTATCGCTGATAGCGCGCAACACCAGGCAATCGACACCATTTTTGGTTGCGACATGGGCAATTGCCGCGCCCTCCATGCCGACACAATCGGCATGCGTCGCCTCGATAGCGTCGTTGCGCATGGCGGTGCCCGTCACAAAGCGGTTACCCGTGGCAATCGTGCCGACCAGGAATTGTTTGGCTCCCTCGTTCGAAGCGGCTGCATTTGTCGAAGCATCAACAAACCCACGCTCAGCAAGCACGTCGACGGCAATATCGACCAGCGCGGGTGTCGAGCCAAACTCCTCGAGCCCCGGTGCGGACTCGGCGATAAGCGCGGTATCGGTATCCAGATAGCGTAGGCGTTTGCCAATGACCACGTCGTCGATATGGAGCTTGGGGTTCAAACCGCCCGCAATGCCCGAAAACACAACAGCCTGCGGAGCATACTTGCTAATGAGGTGCTGTGTTGCAGCGGCGGCGTTCACCGTGCCCATGCCCGCCGTTGTGGCGACAACTGTCAGACCGTCGAGCTCACCGCTCACAACGGTCAAGCCTGCCTCCCGCGCCTCGCAAACGTCGCTCAGCTCTTCCTTAATCTGCATGATCTCTTTTTCGAGCGCACCGATAATCGCGATGGTAGCCATACCATTCCCCAAATCTATGAAAACTGCTTATCCACGGTATGGTACCAGCATTTTGACTCAACCGCGCAATACGAAGCCGCTAGACCAGCGCAGCGCGGGTATCATAAAGGGGCAAAAATGACTTGCTATCCGATGGCGGATTTGAGTTCGGCGCGGCGCTTTTTCATACCCGTCATGACGGCGTTGCGCAGCTCGGGCATGCGCGCGGTATCCATCTGAGGCACGCCCTCAAGCTTATAGGGAATACCCAGTTGCTCGTACTTGACGACACCCATCGTGTGATACGGCAGCATTTCCAGACCCACCACGTTGTGCCATGGAGCGATCAGGCGACCGAGCTTCTCGCATTCCTCCGCCGTATCGGTGATACCCGGCACCACCACGTGGCGAATAACAACCTTAATCTTGCGACGGGCAAGCTCATCGCCAAACGCCAGGATGCGCGCAGGATCGCAACCGGTCAGCTTTTTATGCTCAACCGGATCGGCATGCTTGATGTCGAGCAGCACCATATCGGTCTCGTTGAGAACAGCATCGAACTTCTCCGGATGCTTGGGATCAAATGCATAGCCACAGCTGTCTAGGCAGGTGTGTACGCGGCCATCGGGGTTGTTGTGCATTGCACGGAACAGGTCGGCCAAAAACTCGGGCTGCAGGAGCGGTTCGCCGCCCGAAACGGTAATGCCGCCGCTACGGTAGAACTCATGGTTGCTCTGGAACTCGTCCATGAGATGCTCGACGGTCACCATCGTGCCGCCGTTAACAGACCAGGTATCGGGATTGTGACAATACGCACAACGCATGGGGCAACCCTGAACAAACACTACAAAGCGGATGCCGGGACCGTCGACCGTTCCCATCGTCTCGATCGAATGCACGCGACCCAGGGCATACGCAGAGTCCTCGGGATGAGCATCCACACCCTCAAGCGTCATCTCAGCCATTCCCGCAACCTTGCCTCTCTTTGGTTTTTGTCAATTAAAATGCCAGAGCCATTCTAGCCCATACGCCTGATGGCGAAACGGTTTAGCGGTCAATTTGATCGTCCTATTTGACTCCACGCAAAAGCGGCGGGAAGGTCGTCACAACCCGCTCGCCGCCAAGCAATAGAAATCGATAGACGCCAGGCCCTACGCCTTAAGCGTAAGCACCGCGCCAAAGGCGGTCGGGCCGCAGTGGCTCGAGATGACGCCGCCGACCTGAGTCCAGGTAACGTCCTTAAAGCCCAGGTCGTGCGCATAGACTTCCATATCGTCGCGCAGCTCCTCGGAAAGGCCCACTGAATACGCCAAACCAATATGCGAGTAATCAATATCGCCCTTCGCAACCATGTGGTCAATAAAGGCACGGGCGCATTTGAGCATAGAGCCGCGGAGCTTCTTGGTCGCCACGAATTTGCCACCCGTTACCTCAATGCAGGGCTTAATCTTGAGCAGATGGGCGCCAAGAAACGCGACGTTGGACAAGCGACCACCCGCCTTAAGGAAGGCAAGGTCCGTAGGAACAAAGCCCAGCAGCACGCGGTCCATCACCGAATTGGTAAAGGCGAAAATCTCGTCGACGGTGGCATCCGGATGGGCTTCGATATACTTGGCGGTCTCAACGGCGACAAGCGACTGGCCCACCGACACAAAGCGCGTATCCATGGAGAAGACGTAATCGCGGCCCTTTGCCGCAATCTTCGACGACTGATGCGAGCAGGTCGTAACCTCGGAATACGCAAGATGCAGAATGGTCGCATCGGGCTGCTCGGCGTGGATGCGATCGTACACATGTGCAAAATCCGCCGGCGCACAGCCACTCGTCTTGGGCATCACGCCAAACTCGTTGCAACGTGAATAAATCTCGAGCGGGTCGATCGATCCGTCTTCGACGGTCTCGTCGCCAATCGTGACATGCATGGGCACGCGCACGATGCCATAGCGCTCGCAGAGCTCCGGCGTCACATCCGACCCAGACTCAACCACGATTACGTACTTGCCCATTATTATCACGACCCATCTCGACATTGGCTTTTCAATACATGGCACGCGCCGCCGCACTGTTGCACAACGGCGGCAGAGCGCCAAAGAGACGCCGCCCCTTGCACACAACAAAGGACAGCGTCTCCCTGGAAAACTCCGTGCTTATTTAGGATTCTACACGGTTTGCAACAATGTGTTACTTACTCCGCAAACGGTAGCTATACACGATAAACGGTAGTTCGCTGCGGCAACTGCGACACATTCCGCCCGGCAAGTCCAATCGTGCTCCACGCACGGTTAATGCGCGAGGCGGTAGAAATCCATCGACGCCGCACCCTCGGCATGCAACCCCATCGCCGAAACCGCCGGCGAATAGGTACGGCTCGTAAGTGCTGCCTCGCCGCCGTTGGCAAAAATCTCGACCATCGTAGTGTCCGAAAGCACGCGCAGGTCGCGAAGCTCGCTGAGCTCAATCGACCTCCGGTCTCGCCCATAGCCTTCATTACCCATATCGAGGGTAAGCATCCCCTCCGCATAACGCACAAAGACACCCTTGCGGATTTCGAGCTCGACCATCTTGGCGCCCTCACAGGAAACCACAAGATCAAACAGGCGGCCCGGCTCCTCGACTGTCTCTCCGCCTACAGCACGAACGCAGCCGCCGCGCATCCTCTCAATCTCGTGCGCCGGCTGCTGGCAGAGCTTACCATCGCGCATGCTCAGCTCTCGCGGCACCGTCAACGCGCACTGCCACCCGCGCGCCACCGTCGGGTTTTCCGCCGTCGCATCGGGGCAACCCGACCATCCGATCATCAATCGCCGGCCTGCAGCATCCTCAAAGGACTGCGGAGCATAGAAATCAAAACCGGCATCGACCATCGGGGGCATGCCCTGCCCGACGATTTTAAAGCTCGGCGCCTCCCAATCGGCCTCGATGGGAAACCACACGCACTGATGCGGATTGCGGTAACGCCAACCATCGGCAGGCACACCCTGCGGACAGCAAACGAGAATAAGCTCGCCATCGAGCTCAAACAGATCGGGGCACTCCCACATAAAGCCAAACTTCTCGCCCAACTCAATGCGCGTCGCATAGCTCCAGTCCTCAAGATTGCGCGAGGTATAGACAAGCACGCAGCCACGGTCGTCTTTCGTACGAGCGCCCAGAACCATGTAGTAGATACCATCGTGCTCAAGGATCTTGGGGTCGCGCACGTGCGTACCGATATCGTCGGGGTAATCGACCGGTCCAACAGCTATGCGCTTCTCGCCCAATTCGTCGGGGTTCTCCGCAACCATATGAATCTGGTTTTGCTCACGACCCGTCAACACGTAGTCGTAATCATCGCGATCAAAATGCTTGACGTTGCCGGTATAGAAGTAGTGAATCTTGCCATCACGTACAAAGGCAGAACCAGAATACGCTCCGTTCGAATCCAAATCGGAATCGGGGAACAGCGCGGGGCCGCGATTCTCGTACGTCACAAAATCCTTTGTCGTCAGATGGTTCCAAAGCACTGGACCGCCATGCGCAGCATCGAACGGATCGTATTGATGATAGATGTGATACGTATCACCAATCTGAACCAAACCGTTGGGGTCGTTGAGCCAGCCAAGCTCAGGCTCCACATGGAACAGGAGCCTATCGGGGTCGGACGCGATGCGACCCGCCGTCTCATCCTGTCCGGCACGCCACTGCTCATAGTCCGCGCGTGTCACCTTATTTTTTTGATTAAACATCGCCGTTGACTTTCTCGTCTATGGGGAAGGACGCTCGACTCACACGAGTCGAACGCCCTTCCTCAAATGGACTTATCCTCAGATTACACTGAACGGCTCAACTAGAAGCTAACGTCGAAGCCAGCGCCAGCGCCCTCTTCATCGGTGGTCGGCACGCCCTTTGCCTTGTTGTAGGCAAAGATCAAGACGATTGGCACGATAAAGGCGATGAGATTGCCAGCCACATACCACACGAGGGTCTCGGGCGTGACGATGAGCAGGCCAAGCACGCCGGTCAGACCCCGACCGATAGCGCGCACCTCAAAGAGCTTGACGAAGGCACCGCCGCAGCCTGCACCGATGCATGCGCAGATGAACGGAATGATCGAATAGCGCATGTTTGCAGCAAAGATAGCGGGCTCGGAGATTCCGACCAGCGTCGGGATAAAGGACGACATGCAGATGTTGCGCTCTTTGGAGTGCTTCTTGTGAATGAGGTACATACCGATGGCGCCGCCGCCCTGGGCGATGATGGAAACCGACCAGATGGCCTGGATGTAGTTGAAGCCAGTCGTGGCAACAAGGTTTGCCTCGATACCCTGGATGAACTGATGCGTACCGGTAACGACGAGCGGCTGCAGGAACGCGGCGAAGACAAAGGCACCAAAGACGCCCATCCTGTTGTACAGGATATCGATTACGCCGGCGAGGACGTCACCGATCAGGTTACCGAGCGGGCCGAACACGGTGAACAGGGCGACGTTAGCAAGAATCAGGGTAACGGTCGGGACAAAGACGAACGAAACGACCTCGGGGATGTACTTCTGGGCAATCTTTTCGACCTTGGCCATAAACCAGGCGGTCAGAATTGCAGGGAACACGCCGCCCTGGAAAGCAACCATGGGAATGGAGAGCGGACCAAAGTTCCAGTACTCAGCACCCGTCGGGTCCATAACGAACGTGTTGCGGTTCATAAGGCTCGGGTGAACCATGACGATACCGACGAGGATGCCCAGGATCGGGTTACCGCCAAAACGCTTGACTGCGCTGTACATAACCAGGACAGGCAGGTAGTCGAACGTGGTGGCGATAATGGCAAAGAAGCTTGCGAGGTTCTTGAGGAACTCGCTGTGATCGGCGAGGCTGCCCTCCATGCCAAAGAGGCCGTTGGCAACGATCAGCGACTTAAGGCCGATGATGATTGCAGCGCCGACGAAGGCGGGAATGATGGGGATAAAGATGTCCGAGAATACCTTGAGGACCGAGAAGAACTTGCCCTTCTTGTCCGCCTCGGCGCCCTTGACCTCGGAAGCGCTGATCTCCTTAACGCCCGTCAGAGCCATAAACTCATCGTAAACCTTGTTGACGGTACCGGTACCGAAGATGATCATGAGCTGGCCGCTGTTGTACAGCACGCCCTTGACGCCATCGATGTTCTCGAGCTCGGCCTTGTTGTATTTGCTCGTATCCTTGAGCACCAGACGCAGACGGGTCACGCAATGCGTGGCGCCCTCGATGTTCTCCAGTCCGCCGACGTTGTCGACGACTTGCTGGGACACTGCCTTGTAGTCCATGTTCCTCTCCATTCCTTTTCTAAATCATAAAACGGTTCGTTGCCGCTACAGAGACGCGATCGTTGCGTTTGCGCACTTGAGCGCACCGTCGGTGACGGTAAGCGCCACACCCTGGCCCTGCTTGTTGCAGAAGCGAGCGTTGAGCGCAACGTCATCGACAAAGATGGTCGCGATGTCGTCGTCGACGACCAGACGCACATGGTGAGTGCCCTCGCCCTTAAAGAACAACGGACGCTCGAGGCCCATGTTGTTGACCTGGAACCACGGGTACTGGGGAGCCGGCGTGAACTCGAGCTTGCCCTCGCGCAGGTTGGCGCGGAACTCATAGGCAAGACCGGTCTCGGCGTCCTCGGCGAACTTGACCGAGAAGCCGGCAGCGTTACCGCCGAGCTCAATGTCGGCATCGAGCAAGTAGGTGGAGCCGGCATCTGCGGCGAGCACCTGCTCGACCTTGCCCGACTCGCAGGAAAGCTCAAAGGTCTCGACTGCCTTAGCCTCGCCAAAGGCGCCAAGCATGCTGTCGGGGAGCTTGGTGCCGAGCGTTCCGTCGGCACGCTGAACGATCTCGAGGGGCATAAAGGTGCCACCCCATAGGTAAGAGCTGGGGTCGCCGCCCTCGTCACGCGTAGGAACCCAACCAAAGAGAACGCGACGCTCGCCATCGAATGCGGTGCGAGCGGCGTAGTACGCGCGGCCGTCGAAGGAGTCGTCAGCGGGGGTAATCCAAGGACCGTTGATGGACTTGGACATGCGGTAACGGGTCTTGTTGCCGTCGCTGTACTCGGAAAAGACGAGGTACCACCAGTCGCCCATCTTAAAGAGATCGGGCATCTCAAACATGGTGTACAGGCCCGGGTTCCACCAGTCGCCCTGGAACTCCCAGTTGGTCAGATCCTTGGAGGTGAACTTGACCAGGCGGCCGGTCATCAGACGCTTGTCCTCGCCCACACGCGTGCCGAGGATGAGCATGTACTCTTCGTTCTCCTCATCCCAAAGCACAAAGGGATCGCGCCAGTTGCGGTCATCGTAACCCTCCTGGGGCGGAAGCAGCGTCTCGGCGATGTTCTTCTCCCACTTGACGGCGTCGTCGCTCGTTGCGTGAAGAAGAACCTGCTTCATCAAACGTGCGCGGACCTTATCGCGATTGCAACCAGTGTAGAGCGCATGGTACTTGTCGCCCACCTTAAACACCGTGCCGGCATAAATGTACTGGTCGACTTCCTCGTCGCCGCCGCGCTCAAGGCTCTCGCCAAAGTCCTTGTAGTTGACGAAATCCTTGGTCGTAGCGAGTGCCCAGCCAAACGGCTCTCCGAAAGGTTCGGGGTTACGCGTGTCACGCTGATGATAGAGATAGAACGTGCCGTCCTCGCCGTACGGCATGATGTCGCCTACCCAAATTCCCTCAGGCTGGTAATACACCTTGTGCATCCGAGACTTCCTTTCCACGACATACTAACTCGGTACAATGGCAAGATATGTCAATCGTTTTCATATGTCAAACGTTTTCATACCAATACGTCTTTTCGCAGTTCCAGTCGTCGGTAAACGGTTGACATATGCCGGCGAACGGTCATCAGAGGCGTTTGAGGAATTCTTTTGGCACGGGATGAACTACGCGGTTTTGCCCTCAATGAGTTCAACGGGGAGCTTGATATTCGATTCGGGATTATCGCCGTTAATAAGAGCGATGATGGATTGCGCCGCGAGCTCTCCGATGCGATCGATATCTTGACGTACGGTTGTTAAGTCAGGCATAAACGTCATAGTTCGGCGGGCACCATCCGCGCCCACGACCTTAATATCGTCTGGAGCGCTCAAGCCGCGCTGCTTCATCACGTTGAGACAGATGGCCGCCATCGTATCGTCTCCCGCAAAGATGCCGTCAATATCGGGGTTCTCATCGAGGATCTTCGCAACGACCGCGCCCTTTTCGTCGTCGGGCTTAACGAACTCAACCTCACGGACAAGCGCGGACAAACCGGCCTGCTCAACAACATCGAGGTAGGCATCGGTACGCTTATTGGCAGGCATGCGCATGCGGCTATTGCTGCGCAGGCACAGGATACGCCTGCAGCCGTCATCAATCAGACGGCGCGTGGCGAGCTCGCCAATGCCATAGCTGTCACTTGCAATCTGGACAGAGCCCTCGCCAAGATCGCAGTCGATGCCAACCAGGCTCAAGCCCATCTCGGCATATGCCTCGGCACCGATATTGAGGGAGTTGACGATGACGCCGTCGACCATATTGCGGCGGAGCATGTCAATATAGGAACGCTCAAGATCGGGTCGATTGGCGCTGTTGCACAGCAACATCTTAAAGCCGTTTTCCGCTAACGTGCGCTCGACCGCCTGCACAACCTGAGCATGGAACGGGCTGCTCACAAAGGGAACGATCATACCGATAAGATTCAGGCGACCGTTGAGCATGGCACGGGCGATATCGTTGGGCGTATAGTTGATGCGCTCCATCGCGGCATGGACCTTATCGCGGGTCTCTTGGCTAATATAGCCGCGATTATTAAGCACGCGAGATACCGTAGTAGGCGAAACCCCCGCCACCGCTGCAACTTCCTTGATGCCAGGCTTAGCAGAATCCTTAGAACGAGCGCCCTCGCGAGCCATAGCACCCTCCCCCATCAACATGTCAAACGTTTACATACGAACAAAGCATACCCCAACAACAGCGGGAAGACGGTAACAGCACAAGTAAGTAAACGACTCATCCAAATAATTAGGAGAGTTCCGCCTAAAGGGTGACTACACAGGACCCCCGCCGGGCCGCTTTGGGTTACTTTCCAAAACATTTCCGCAGGACGCAAAGGGCTCCGCCGCGCGAAGCGCGCAGCGGAGCCCTTTGCATGTCCGAGGACGTTTTGGAAAGTAACCCAAAGCGGCCCGGCGATCCTGCGGGAGTTAAACCCCTTTAGAACTTGTCATGGAAGGTACGCGAAATGACCTCGTCCTGCTGCTCCTTGGTGAGCGTGTGGAAGTTCACGGCATAGCCGGAAACGCGGATGGTCAGCTGCGGGTACTTCTCGGGGTGAGCCTGAGCATCGAGCAACGTCTCACGGTTGAAGACGTTGATGTTCAGGTGATGGCCACCCTTCTCGGCGTAAGCGTCGAGCATGTGGACCAGGTTATCGGCCTGAGTCTCGGAAACTTCAGAAACCTTCATAATGTGTCTCCTTCGATTGATAGGCGCCGGCCGAAACCGGCGCACTAATCAGTAATCGTTATTGTTAGTATAGCACTAACAATAGTTACTCGCCCAGCTGATCAAGGTCGATATCGCCAAAGAACACCTGATCCTCTTTGCCGAGCGCACTCGGGATGATGGAGAAGGTGTTGGAGATGCCGTCCTGAGCATCGCGGAACGGGAGCTTGGAAACCGAAGACAGCGAAGCGATGGCGCCGTGGCTATCGCGCTTGTGCATGGGGTTAGCACCCGGGGCGAACGGCTGGCCACTCCTTCGGGGGGCGGAAGGTCCACC
>UQNB01000063.1 GCA_900542235.1 uncultured Collinsella sp. | reverse complement strand
GAAGCTCCTCCCCTAGCACCCCACCACCACAAAGGGGACAGGTACCTTTGTGGTGGTTTTCCAGTTTGCCAACGATATACGCGCCGGCAAAAAAGTCTGCTATACTCTTTCCCGCTGTCCCCATCGTCTAGCGGCCAAGGACGCCACCCTTTCAAGGTGGATATCGCGGGTTCGAATCCCGCTGGGGGCACCACAGAATCTGTGAAGCCCGTTACCAATTCGGTAGCGGGCTTTTTGCTACCCATACGCCGGGATTCGAACCCCGAAGGCATAAAATCACACTGTCATCCAAGGGCCCGTGGACAAAAAATAGCAAATATGAGTACTGTTACCAATTTAGTAACAGCGATTTCATGCCATCAGAAGGCGATTTGGACACAAGGCGTCCTACGGCGGAGGAATTGCAGGCATTTATCAGCTAAGTACTTGGACATATGTTGCGTAACACTGCATATTTTGCAAAAAGATAATGCTACAGGGCTTGTGACAGTACTCATATTTGACGTTTTTTGCCCACGACCCCTTATTGTGTGGGCGAATCAGTTGCAAAGCGGGATCCAAAGCGTCCTTCGCAAACAAATAGCCGGGGCCCGCGCGATGCGGACCCCGGCTCAATACCGTGACGATATGTCAGTTACGCTCTACACGTAGAACAGGATGTCGTCGTAGGTCGGGACCGGCCAGTAGTCGGCGGCCACGATCTCCTCCATGGCGTCCACGGCGGCACGCAGCGTATCCATAGCGGGAACGACCTCGTGCGCGTACACGTTGGCCTGCTCCTGGCCATCGAGAGCCTCGGCCTTCTGATGTACGGCGTCGAGCGCCTTGATGGAGTCGTTGATGGCGGTGATGCCGTTGCAGAGCTTGTTGAGCGTGTTCTGCTCGCACTGCATGGCAGCATCGGCGCCGGCGGCACGGATAGCCTCAAGGCCCTTAGCGACCTTGGTGGCATAGGCGGTAATGACCGGGCGATAGGTACGACGCGCCTCGCGAACCATCGTGGTAGCCTCGATGTTCATGAGCTTGTTGTACTTCTCGAGCTTGCAGTCATAGCGGCACTGGGCCTCGGCCTTGGTCAGGACACCCGTCTCCTCAAAGAGCGCAATGGCCTTATCGGAAACAAAGGCGGGAAGAGCGTCGGCCGTGGTCTTGTTGTTGGCAAGGCCGCGCTTCTCGGCCTCGATGGGCCACTCGTCGGAGTAACCGTCGCCGGAGAACAGGATGCGCTGGTGATCGGTCAGCACCTTCTTGCAGTACTCGAGCGCGGCGTCCTGGAACTTATCCTCGGGCGTACCCTCGAGCGCATCGGCGAAGGACTTGAGCGACTTGGCAACGGCGGCATCGAGCACCAGGTTGGAGTCGGAAACGTTTTGCTCGGAGCCGCAGGCACGGAACTCGAACTTGTTGCCGGTGAAGGCGAACGGGGAGGTGCGGTTGCGGTCGGTGTTGTCCTGCATCAGTTTGGGCAGGGTATCGGCGCCCAAGTCAAGCACGCCGCGCGTGGCATGGACGGAAGCCTTGCCATCGATGATCTTCTCGACAACCTCGGTAAGCTGGTCGCCCAGGAAGATGGACATAATCGCCGGAGGAGCCTCGTTGGCGCCCAGACGATGATCGTTGCCGGCCGAGGCAACGGAGGCACGCAAGAGCTCCTGATAGTTATCGACGGCCTCGATCACCGCGGTGAGGAAGACGATGAACTGCAGGTTGTCGAGCGGGGTGTCGCCCGGGTCGAGCAGGTTCTCGGACTCGGTGCCAAGCGACCAGTTGTTGTGCTTGCCCGAACCGTTGATGCCCTCAAAGGGCTTCTCGTGCAGCAGGCAGACCAAGTCGTGACGGGAGGCGATGAGCTTCATCTTCTCCATCATGACCAGATTCTGGTCGATGGCCTCGTTGACCTCGCCGTAGACAGGGGCGAGCTCATGCTGGCAGGGAGCGACCTCGTTGTGCTTGGTCTTGGCAGGAATGCCAAGCGCCCACAGTTCATCGTCCAGGTCCTTCATATAGGCCGAGACGGTGGGGCGGATAGCGCCAAAGTAGTGTTCCTCGAGCTCCTGGCCCTTGCAGGGAGCAGCACCAAAGAGGGTGCGGCCGGTGATGACCAGGTCCCTGCGCTTGCGGTAAGCGTCCTTCTTGATCAGGAAGTACTCCTGCTCGTCGCCCACGGAAGGAACGACCTTCTTGGGGGTCTTACCAAACAGCGCCAAAACGCGCTTGGACTCACGCGAGAGTGCGGTCATGGAGCGCAGCAGCGGGGTCTTCTTGTCCAGGGCCTCGCCCGTGTAGGAGCAAAAAGCCGTGGGGATGCACAGGACATCGTCCTTAATGAATGCGGGGCTGGTGGGATCCCAAGCGGTGTAGCCACGGGCCTCGAAGGTGGCACGCAGGCCGCCGTTGGGGAAGCTGGAGGCGTCCGGCTCGCCCTGGATGAGGTTCTTGCCCGTAAACTTGGTAATGGCGGTGCCGTCGTGGTTGGGCTCGAGGAAGCTGTCGTGCTTCTCGGAAGTAATGCCCGAAAGCGGCTGGAACCAGTGCGCGTAGTGCGTCGCGCCCTTGGAGATGGCCCAGACCTTCATGGCGTGGGCAACGGCGTTGGCCACATCCAGGTCAAGCGGCTCACCGTCCTCGAGGGTTGCAGCAAGGCGCTTCCAAATGTCCTTGGGGAGGTAGTCCTTCATGACTTCCTCAGAGAACACCATGGTCCCGAAGCGGTCAGTAAGTTCGGCCATACGGAACTCCCTTCGTATCGGCACCGCGTGAGAAGCGGTGTTGATTACTAACGAACGAGTCATAGATTAGGCTCGTCGTGTTTCCGCAACATTACCGTTATGTTGCTGTCACGAAACCAATCAATGAGGTTACCGCATCGCGGCGGCGTTGCCGCCCTCAACAGCCAATCAACTGTATAAATTGCAGACCTCTCCCCATGGTTTAAGGGTAGTCAATTTGGGATGGGGCTCTATTAACTGGTATTTCGCATCAGATACCAGTCTTTATAGCCCCATCCTAGATTGACCGCTCTGCTATAGGGAATGTCGATAGCAAGGCATCTTTGATTGGTATCCCCGAATAGCGAGCGAAACTCCACCGTGACACAGTGGTGCTGTAGAATCCTTACAACACATCACACTATTACGTATCTAAAGGAGCACGATATGCGCGTCGACGAGGTTTTTAAGCAGGCAGCATCCCAGGGCACCGCACCCGTTTCGTTTGAGATGTTCCCGCCCAAGGGCGAGCTTACCCTCAACACGGCTCGCGAGGTGGCAGGCAATCTGTGCAAGCTTTCGCCGAGCTTTGTCTCGGTCACCTGCTCTGCCGGCGGCTCGGGCAACGGCGCCACCACCGCCCCCATCGCGCATATGATTACGAGCGAATTCAATACGCCCTCGGTGGCGCACCTTACCTGCGTGGGCCGCTCGCACGCCGATATCGCCGCCAAGATCGACGAATACCGCTCCGCCGGCGTAGAAAACATCCTGGCCCTGCGCGGTGATCTGCCCACTGGCGCGACCGAGGATGACAAGCCCGCCTCGGACTACGCCTACGCCCGTGACCTCATCCCCGAGCTTGTCGACGCCGGCTTTTGTGTGGGCGCCGCGGCCTACCCCGAGGGCCACATTGCCTGTGAGGACCTCAACGCTTCGGTCGAATACCTCAAGCAAAAACAGGACGCCGGCGCGAGCTTCTTTGTGACGCAGCTCTTCTTTGACAACGAGTGCTTCTACCGCTTCCGCGAGCTTGCCGACAAGGCGGGCATCACCGTGCCCATTACCGCGGGCATCATGCCGTTTATGGGCAAGTCGCAAATCAGCCGCATGGTCTTTATGTGCGGTGCGTCGCTGCCCTCCCCCGTCATCAAGATTCTCGCCAAGTACGAGAACGACCCCGAGAGCCTGCAGGCAGCCGGTGTAGATTATGCCGCCCGTCAGCTTTGCGACCTCAAGGAGCACGGTGCCGCCGGTCTGCACCTGTACACTATGAATCGTCCTGCGATCGCCGCGACCATTATGGAGCGCCTAGGGTAATGGAAAAACCGCACATCGATACAACCGCTGTCGAAGTGCCGGCCGACCTTGCGTCGCCGGCGCTTTACCGTGTCGATGCTGCGCACCATCCCCGTGTCGACCGTGCCGAGATGCTGCGGTATCTGGGTTACGGCGGCCAGCAGATTGAGCCCGAGCTGTCACGACGTATTGAGCTTGTGGTCGAGCGCCTTGAGCTGGACATTGAGCCCCGCGGCGTGCGGCGCGTGTTTACCGTCGATGCCACGGGCGTGGACGAGCAGGGAGAGCCTTGCATCCGTCTGGTTGGCACCAACGTTGAGCTGCGCGGTCGCGACATCTATCGACATCTCAAAGACGCCCGCTTTGCCGCGCTCATGGCATGCACCCTCGGCATGGACGCCGAGCGTCGCCTGCGTACCACGGGAGCCCAGCAGCCCCTGGAGGGAGCTGTGCTCGACGCCGCATGCTCTGCCTATGTAGAAGCCGCCGTCGAGCAGATGGACCAGCAGGTTAAGGCTGCGGCCGCCGCACGCGGACTCGCCGGTAACTGGCGCTTCAGTCCCGGCTACGGCGACTGCCCGCTTACGGCACAGCGCTCAATCGTGGACGCGCTCAACGCCACGCGGCTCATCGGGCTTACCGTCACGCCCACCAGCCTGCTCATGCCCACCAAGAGCGTGACCGCGGTGATCGGTCTGTTCGATGGCGAGGTCCACGACGCCCAGAGCCGCCCCACCTGCAATATCTGCCGCATGCGCGAGCACTGTCGCTTCCGCGCCGCCCACACCACCTGCTATTCGCATTCTGAATAAAATGTCAATTGATGGCACGGTATCGAGGGAATCTCGTCCGTAAGTAAGCGGATGTCCTCACAAACAAGTACCATAAGATGCCAAATAACAACTATCTGAAAGCCAGTACATGCACAACATTCTGCAGTTCTCGCCACAACTAACCGCACTTGAGTTTTTTTCAGGCATTGGCTTGGCTCGTGCCGGCATGGCAAAAGCCGGAATCAAAACAATCTGGGCAAATGACATAGACCATACTAAATGCGCCATGTACAGCCAGTGTTGGGGCGATGAGCATCTAGTCGAGCAGGATGTCCACACGCTCGACCCCGACCTAATACCCCAAGCCGACATCGCATGGGCGTCAAGCCCTTGCACAAACTTATCTCTCGCGGGAAACAGGGAGGGACTTATCTCTGGTAAAGAGTCCAGTGCGTTCTTTGGCTTTATTAAGGCCATCGAAGGAATGAGCGATCGTGCCCCGCGGGCACTTGTTCTCGAAAACGTCATCGGCCTTGCCACGTCTAATAACAGTGATGACTTTAGACTCGTTTGCCAGGAATTTAATCGTTTAGGCTATTCATGCGACGCTTATTTTATCGATGCACGGCACTGGCTTCCCCAGTCACGCCCACGCATGTTTGTCGTCGGATTAAAAAACCCTCTTCCCAACAGCCGACTCGATTCCTCGCTTCGACCTGAAAAGGTCTCCTGGATTCACTCCGACCCTTCACTCATTACGCACATCTCTCACCTAAACGAGCCGAGCCCACTTCGCATGACGGGCCTTGCAACGGTTGTTGAAGATATTCCCGAGGGCGACAAGCGTTGGTGGAACAAAAACCAAGTACAAGCATTTATCGACTCGCTTGCACCGCATCAAGCAGAGCGCCTTCAGCGCTTCTTAAATGCCAAAGAAAAAACTGTTCGCACTGCTTACCGTCGCACGCGATCAGGCGTTGTGCGCTGGGAAATCCGTGAAGAAGAAATTGCCGGATGTCTAAGAACGGCTCGCGGCGGCTCATCAAGACAGGCAGTCGTGATATGCGAAAACGGAAAGATAGAAGTTCGCTGGATGACTGGAACTGAATATGCCCGTCTCCAAGGTGCTGACTCATGTCAGTTTAGCGGCTTCTCGGATGCTCAGATTCGCTACGCATTCGGCGATGCAGTTGCCGTGCCAGTTGTCACTTGGCTTATAAAAAATGCAGTCAAACCCGCGCTTATGTCTTCAAGGAACGGAGTGAACAATAATGGAAATGACCAATTGCTCCTTGAACGAGCCCGATAAAGATATCTTGGATGCCATTGAACTCTGGTACGAATCCAAGCGCAGCAAGCGAGGCAATGTCAACCGTAACGTCATGGCGGTTGGTATAGGCATAAGCGAGCTGTTGCAAAACCGTTTTCCGCTCACCGACGATTATGTGCAATCGGACAAGGGGAGCCAAGTACGAGGCCTAAGTGGAGCATGCATCAAAACAGTTTTAGCCAGGCATGGGGAAACGCGTGCCTTCGCATCAGAGGGCGGCAGGACCTCACGCGGCACACTCCCGATGGCGCTTGAGCTTGCCACAATTATCAACTCTGCCCTACCCAGTGACACTTGCGAAGACGCTCGTCTTGAAGCTGCGAATGCAATCGCCAATTTCTTCGTCGAGCGAATCCAGGTCGATTTCTTTAACCGGCAGAGAATCAAAGTCGAAATTGATCTTCAAAAACCAATTTCTGTCATTGTCGATGATATCCTAGCCGAAGCAAGCCTACGGTCCGATAAGCCAACGGGTACCGTCGCACAGCACCTGGTAGGTGCAAAACTAGAGATGTTATTTCCAACCATAGAAATCGGAAAGGACAACTCAAACGCTGCCGACCAGCAAACAGACCGTTCTGGCGATTTCCAAATCAATGATGCTGCATTTCATGTGACTGTATCGCCAATGGCCAAATTGACCGATCGATGCCGAGATAACATTCGAAATGGCATTCGTCCCATCGTCGTTGTCCCCCACGATAAAGTTTCCTTCGCTTACGGACTGTTCGAAAGTGAGGGACTCGGCAATCGCGTACAGGTTATCGCGCTCGAATCGTTTATCGGCATCAATATTGAAGAATTATCGTTCTACAAGCGAGACCTAATTCGATTAAATGTCGCACGGCTTCTTGCCCACTACAACAAGCGAATCGAAGATATCGAGCCCGACAAATCTCTTCAAATAGAAATTCCTCAGTGGGCTCTAGACGAAATGGATGCACATGGCGAATAGCTCAAACATACTTATCACTCATGATCTGGACGGTGCCGCGCTGGCGGCGCCTGTTGATGCCGCACGCCGCAAAGGCGCTGCATACAAGACGCGCACAATCGACGACCTTCGCATTAAGGACGATCGCCTGCGCGCCGCCATCGAGGGCACGGGGCATCTGCTGTTCGACGGCGGCATGGGCACCATGCTGCAGGCGGCCGGCATGAAGGCCGGAGCCCTGCCCGAGCTGCTCAACTTTGAGGAGCCCCAGGTCATTACCGACATTCAGCGCCAGTACGTCGAGGCTGGCTGCGACGTGATCACCGCCACAAAGACTATATCCAAAGCGGATCCATGGTGGTGTATACCAATACCTTTGGCGCCAACGCCCACAAGCTCGACGGTGCCGCCACCGTGGCAGACGTCTTTGCCGCGGCCGTCGCCTGTGCCCGCGAGGCCGGCGCCCGCTACGTCGCCGGTGACATCGGCCCCATCGGCGCGTTGCTTCGTCCCTTAGGCACCCTCAGCTTTGACGAGGCCTATGACCTCTTTGCCGAGGAAGTGCGTGCCGGCGTCGATGTGGGCGTGGACCTCTTTATTATCGAGACCATGACTGACCTTGCCGAGATCAAGGCGGCGGTCCTCGCCTGCCGCGAGAACTCCGACCTGCCCGTCTTTGCCACCATGACCTTTGAGGAAGACGGCCGCACCTTCTTGGGCACGAGCCCCGAGGTCGCCGCCATCACCCTCGACGCCATCGGCGCCGACGTTTTGGGCATCAACTGCAGCCAGGGCCCGGCCGAGCTCCGAGGACTCGCCGCTCGCATGCTCACCGTCACCGACAAGCCCGTTATGGTGCAGGCCAATGCGGGACTGCCCCGCGTGGACGATGACGGCAATACCGTCTTTGACATCCAGGCACCCGAATACGCCGAGGCCGTCGCCGGCATGATTGAGGACGGCGTGAGCGTCGTGGGCGGCTGCTGCGGCACCACGCCGGCGCACATGGCCGCCTTGCGCACGCTTATCGACAACCACACGCCCAGCACGCGCCGCCGCAAGCCCAGCATGTCGGTCACGAGCGCCCAAACGGTCGTGGACCTTCCCAGCGACGGCCACAAGATTGCCGTCATCGGCGAGCGCATCAACCCCACCGGTAAAAAACGCCTGCAGCAGGCCCTGCGCGACGGTGATCTGGACTACGTGGTGAGCCAGGGCATCAGCCAGCAGGAGCAGGGCGCCGACATCCTGGACGTCAACGTGGGCCTGCCCGAGATCGACGAGGTCAAGATCATTCAACAGGCGACCGAACAGCTCCAGGGCTCCACGCTGCTGCCGCTGCAGATCGACTCCACCGACCCCGCCGCCGTCGAGGCCGCCGTACGTCGCTACGCCGGCAAGCCCATCATCAACTCGGTCAACGGCAAGCAGCAGATCATGGACGAGATCTTCCCGCTGGTCGCCCACTACGGCACCAACGTTGTCGGCCTCACGCTCGACGAAGGCGGCATCCCCGATACCGCCGAGGCCCGCTTCGCCATCGCCGAGCGCATCGTGGCCGAGGCCGCCCGCTACGGCATCGGCCCGGATCGCATCCTCATCGACTGCCTGGTCATGACCGCCTCGACCAACCAGCGCCAGGCTGAGCAGATTCTGCGCGCCATGTCTATGTGCAAGGAGCGCCTGGGCGTCAAATGCGCACTCGGCGTGTCGAACATCAGCTTTGGCCTGCCCGCGCGGCCGCTGTTGGGCTCGGTCTTTTTGGCCGCCGCCTTTGGTGCAGGTCTGGACGCCCCCATCATGAACCCGGGTTCCAAGCGCTTTATGGACACCGTCTACAGCTATCGCGTCCTGAGCGTTGAGGACGAGGGCTCGACCGGATACATCGAGCGCTATGCCGGCTGGACCGATCCGTACAAGATCGCCGCCAACCCGGCAGCAGCTCAGGCCGCATCGACCGACACCGCGCCCGCTGCTGGCACCGCCGGCACCGACGGCAACGACGACCCCATCCGCCACATGGTCGTCTCGGGCCGCAAAGGCGAGATCGCGGCCGAGACCGAGCGCCTGCTGGCCGACCACGATGCTATGGACCTCATCAACAACCACTTTATCCCCGCCCTCGACGAGGTGGGCGTCCTCTTTGACCAGGGAAAGTTCTTCTTGCCGCAGCTCATGGCCTCGGCCGAAGCCGCGCGCGTGGGCTTCGACACCATCAAGCGCCTGATGCCCGCCGGCGAGATTGCCGACAAGGGAAAGATCTGCGTGGCCACCGTCAAGGGCGACATCCACGATATCGGTAAGAACATCGTCAAGATGCTGCTCGACAACTACGGCTATACCGTCTTTGATCTGGGCCGCGACGTCGATCCGCAGGAAGTGCTCAAGACCGTCAAGGAGCGCGACATTAAGCTCGTCGGCCTCTCGGCGCTTATGACCACCACCGTCGTCGCCATGGAGGAGACCATCAAGCTGCTCCATACCGAGGTGCCGGGCGTCAAGATCATCGTAGGCGGCGCCGTGCTCACCCCCGAATACGCCAAGCAGATCGGCGCGGACTACTATGCCAAGGACGCTGCCGAGAGCGCCCGTATCGCCGAAGAGGTCTTTGGCCGGTAACACAACGGAAACAACCTCGCACCAAAACGTGCCGCATGCGCCACTTGGCACGTGCGGCACGTTAGAATAGATAAGACTATGCTCGTTTTGGCAGATAGGAGCGCAAGGATGGCGATCACGCCCGCAGAAATCGCGGAAACCCGCGGCATGGTTGAGGAGCAGAACCTCGACATCAGGACCATCACCATGGGTGTTTCGCTCATGGGTTGCGGTGACGAGAACCTCGACCGCATGTGCACGAAGATCTACGACCACGTGACGCACACGGCTGAGCACCTGGTCGAGACCGCCGAGAACCTCGAGCGCGAGTACGGTATCCCCATTGTCAACAAGCGCGTTTCCGTCACCCCGGTGGCGCAGATCGCCGCATGCTGCAAGGATGAGGACCTCACCCCCATCGCGCACGCCCTCGACCGCGCGGCCGAGACGCTCGGCATCGATTACCTGGGCGGCTTCTCCGCGCTCGTCCAGAAGGGCATCGGCGATGCCGACCGCCGCGTCATCCAGTCCATCCCCCAGGCGCTCGCTACCACCAGCCGCGTCTGCTCCAGCGTCAACGTCGCCAGCCTGCGTGCTGGCATCAACATGGACGCCGTGCTTATGGCCGCCCAGACCATCATCGATGCCGCTAAACTCACGGCCGACCAGGATTCCGTCGGCGCTTCCAAGTTTGTCTGCTTTGCCAACATGGTCGAGGACTCCCCGTTTATGGCGGGCGCCGTCCACGGCGGCGGCGAGGCCGACGCCGTCATCAACGTAGGCGTTTCGGGTCCCGGCGTTATGGCCGCAGCTCTGGAGACGCTGCCCGATTCCGCATCGATGATGGAGGTCGCCGAGAAGATTAAGCAGACCGCCTTTAAGATCACCCGTGCCGGCGAGCTCATGAGCCGCGAGGCCGCCCATCGCCTGGGTGTCGAGAAGGGCATCGTCGACCTGTCGCTGGCTCCCACGCCCGCCATCGGCGACTCCGTCGCGCGCATCCTCGAGATCATCGGCGTGGGCACTTGCGGCGGCCCGGGCACGACCTGCGCGCTCGCCATGCTCAACGATGCCGTCAAGAAGGGCGGCGTCATGGCCAGCTCCAGCGTGGGCGGTCTCTCCGGCGCCTTTATCCCCGTGTCCGAGGACGCCGGCATGATCGCCGCCGTCGAGGCCGGTGCGCTTTCGCTCGAGAAGCTCGAGGCCATGACCTGTGTGTGCTCCGTCGGCCTGGACATGATCGCCATCCCCGGCGACACCCCAGTCGAGACCATCGCCGGCATCATCGCCGACGAGATGGCCATCGGCGTCATCAACAACAAGACCACGGCCGTCCGCGTGATTCCTGCCATCGGCAAGGGCGTGGGTGACTGCGTCGAGTACGGCGGCCTGTTCGGCCGTGCACCCATCATGCCGGTGAACCCCAACGCCGGCACCGTGCTTGCCCATCGCGGTGGACGCTTCCCGGCACCGCTGAACTCGCTGAAGAACTAGCTGAGGGGTTCGGGCGAGGAGCCCCGGGGAGGGCAAATATATAAGGTCGCCTGCTCGGACAGTCCTGACTCGCACGGAGAGCACATTAAGTGCTCTCCGGCTCGTGCGGAACTCGCGATCGACCTTATATATTTGCCTGCAAGC
>UQNB01000062.1 GCA_900542235.1 uncultured Collinsella sp. | reverse complement strand
TGCGCCTGCCCCGGCACCCGCGCCTGCACCTGCCCCGGCACCCGCGCCTGCCCCTGCCCCGGCACCTGCTCCTGTCCCCGCACCGGCGTCCGAGGCGACGCCTGCGGAGCCCGATTGGGATGCCGTTGCCACGCCGGCGGATGAGCCGGGCGATAATCCTGCTGCCGAAAACAATCAAACCGAATAGCCGGTCGAGGCGCCCTGGGCAACTGAGCCCGGGTGCCTTTTTCTACTGCGAAAGCAAGAAAATGCCTGGGAAAACGGTTGCAGCAAAATTTCTCGGAAATTGGTCAATGTTGCGCAACAACGTCGCGGCTATTGTTGAGAACGTAGACGTGTAAGGTTTGAAGGCGTGCGACGCCTTAGGAAAAGGAGAGGCTCATGTTCTGTCCCACTTGTGGTTCTCCCATTTCGGATGATGCCAAATTCTGCCCTGTTTGCGGATCCGCCGTTGGTGCCGCTTCTGCCGCTGCGGCCCCGCAGCCCCAGCCCGCTCCGGCCCAGGCTATTCAGCCCGCGCCCCAGCCTCAGCAGCAGTACACCGGTCAATACGCCCAACAGTCCGCATCCGCTCCGATGGGCTATGGCCCCATTAAGGCTGACCGCAGCCTGATCGGCTGGCTGCTGCTCTCTCTTGTGACCTGCGGTATCTATTCGTTCTACTTCCTGTATTGCTTGGCACGCGACGTCAACACGTTGTGTCAGGATGACGGCGATTACACGCCGGGTCTGGCGGAATTCATCCTTCTATCGTTTGTGACCTGCGGCTTCTACGCGTACTACTGGTATTACAAGATTGGCAACCGCCTGCAGGCCAACGCTCCTCGCTACGGCCTGGTGTTCCAGGAAAACGGCACCACCGTTCTTCTGTGGCAGATCTTCGGCGCGCTCCTGTGCGGCCTTGGTCCCATCTTCGCTATGAACATCGTCATCAATAATACCAATGCCATGGCAACGGCTTACAACACTCGCCTTGGCGCTCGTGCCTAACAATAAGGGCGGCGTGAACAGCTCCCAGGGACATAGGGGCACGGCAGAGCTCCTTCGCCGCGCCCTTTTTTGCACCGGCGCGCTCTTTGTCGCCTGGCTCGCGCTCTACCTGCTCGACATTGGCTGCATTTTTCGATTGATGACGGGCATTCCTTGTCCGGGATGCGGCATGACGAGGGCGTGGCTGGCGGCGCTGCGCCTCGATTATGCGGCTGCCTTTGCCTACCATCCGCTGTTTTGGGTGGTGCCGATTGCGTTTGTGCTCGCGTTCGTGCGCGAGGAGGTGGCATCGAGCAAGCTAAAGCGTGGTATCGACATTGCGGTCACCGTGTTGTGCGTGCTGGTCGTCGTCGTATGGATCGTGCGCCTCATCAATCCGGCAGATGCCGGTCTGCTCTTTGGCGGCTATGCGCCCGCCGGAGTTCCCGACGATATCATCCACCTCGAACCCCCACGCTGGCTCACCATCCTTCGCTCTTACCTGGCGTGACGGAGGACGCGCTAGAAAAACGGTCGACACATAAGCGGGGGCGAACGTTGAGATAACGTCCGCCCCCGCTTTGCTTTAGCCAGGCTGTTATGGATGGGCGTGACGGCTACTCGTCGCGCTTTTCCTCGTGGCGAGCGGCAGCCCGCGCATCGTGGATGCCCTTGATTGCAGCATGGCGGGCGGTGCGAGCATCGTGCATGGCGTCGCGCGCCTCAGCGGCCGTGGCCTTGGCAGAGCGCAGCTTGGCGGCCAAGTCGGGGTTGGTTTCGGCGACCGCGGTAATCGCGGGGCCGTCGAGCTCCTCTTGCGTGGGCTCGGCCAAAAAGTCGATAGCATACTGGGCTGCCACCATGGAGCCCTTGGCCAGCACGCTCTCGTCGATCTTGTAAAAGCAGGAATGTTGGGCGTACGTGGCGCCAATCTTGGGGTTGCGCGTACCTACAAAGGCGAGCACGCCCGGTACGCGGCGCAGGTACTCCGAAAAATCCTCGCCCGAAAGCGTGCCACGATAATGGCCTTGGCCGGCGGGGCCCAGACACTTAATTACAGCCTGACGGCAGCGCTCGCTCGAGCCCGCGTCGTTTTCGACCTTGTAGTTGGCGATGGTGTAGTCGGTGAGCTCTGCCTCGGCGCCCAAGGCGGCCGCAGTATGCTCCACGATGCGGCGCATAAGCTCCGGCATTTCCTCGTGGGTCGAATCGCCGTAGGTGCGCACCGTGCCGGCGAGGTAGGCCGTGCCGGCGATAACGTTGCGCGCGGTGCCGCCATGCAGCTCGCCGACGGTGATGACGGCCGGCTCGTAGGGGCTGATTTCGCGCGAGACGATGGTCTGCAGGGCATTGACGATCTCGGCGGCAACCATGACGGCGTCGTGGCCGCGCTGGGGCATGGCGCCGTGGCACGAGGTGCCGCGGACATCGATGCGGAACCAGTCGGTATTGGCCATGCGCGGGCCGGGCTCGCAGCTTACGGTGCCGGCGTCGACCTCGCTCCAGATGTGCGCGGCGTAAGCGCCATCGACGCCGTCGAGCACGCCCGTGCCGATCATGAGTTTGGCGCCCTGGCCGTTTTCCTCACTGGGCTGGAAGACGATGCGGACCTCGCCGTGGATGTCGTCGGTCATATGGCGCAGGATCTGCAGCGTGCCGAGCATCATGGCGATGTGGCAGTCGTGGCCGCAGGCGTGCATGCAGCCCTCGTTGACGCTGGCGAATTCCTCGCCGGTCTGCTCGGTGACGGGCAGGGCGTCAATATCCGCGCGCAGCAGGATGCGGCGGCGCGGCGTGCCGTCCTCGCGGTAGGCGTCGGGTGCGGTGCCGCGGAGGGTCGCCACCAGGCCCGTCTTAAGGGGGCGCTCATAGGGGATATTCATGGCGTCGAGCTGGTTGGCGATGTCGGAGGTTGTGCGCTCTTCGGCGAGGCTCAGCTCCGGATGCTTATGGAAGTGCCGGCGCTGCTTGATGATATAGGGCTCAAACTCGGCGGCGATATCTCGGATGGCCGCGGTGACGTCGTCTGCCGCGCGAGCCTCGGTCGCCGCCATAATCTGCTGTGCCTTGGTCTTCGTCATGATCGATTTGCTCCTTGCTGGGTTGATCGCAAAATCGTACAGGCTCTCTCCAGTATGCCACCTGCCGCTAGGGCTGGCAAAGCTGCCGTTTGCCGCTTGGCATTTTGTAACCGAGACGGGGGAGTACACTCGGGGGTGTTGAATTTCCTGCCAGAGATGGGGATGCCCATGCAACATATCGATCGGATTATCCGCTCCAAGAACGTCTTTACCGCGCAAGACGGCATCGATACTGCTCGTGAGCTGGCGATTGCCATCGCAGGTGACCGTATCGTCGCAGTCGGCAAGCCCGATGACGTGATCGCCGCCGCTCCCGCCGCCACGCCGGTTCTCGACTACGGCGAGCAGTTTGTCTGCCCCGGTTTCCATGACGCTCATCTGCACTTCTTCCATACTTCGGTCGGTTCCTCGCCGTACATGCTCATGGATATGGGCACGTCCGAGGCGGCGCTGGTACAGCACGCGCTCGAGTTTTCCCAGGACCTGCCCGACGACGCTTGGGTTGTGACGCAGGGCTGGCGCGACTACCGTTGGGACCCGCCCGAGCATCCTACCAAGGCGTCGCTCGATGCGGCATTCCCCGATCGTCCCTGCGTTATGTATTCGGGCGACGGCCACACGCTGTGGCTCAACAGCCGCGCACTCGAGGCGCTCGGCGTCACGCGCGACAGCGAGCCGCCGGCGGGCGGCAGCTACGACAAGGACGCAAACGGCGAGCTCACGGGCATTGCTCACGAAGCGGCTGCCATGCAGCTGTTGCCGCGCTGTCTTGAGTGGCTGGGCGAAGATCGCATCGCAAGCGCTTACGCCGATCAAATGAGGCGCATGGCCGAGCAGGGCATCACCTCGATCTGCGATATGTCGCTCATGCCCATGCTGGGCTGTGATTTTATCCGCGACGATGTCTACGACAAGCTGCAGACGACCGGCAAGCTGGGCATTCGTGCCCATCTGTTCCCCACGCTGCTGGATGACCAGTCGCGTCTAGAAGAGCTCCAGGTACGTTACGCGAACAACGCGCTGCTTTCGGCGCCAGGTTTTAAGCAGTTCTTCGATGGCGTGTCGAGCGAACACACGGCATATCTCACCGAGCCCTATACCAATCCGCGCTTCCCGGGCGACCGGGGCCGTCTGACGGTCCCGGCTGAGCGCATGCGCAAACTGGTTCTGGCGGCCGCGGAGCGCGGTCATACCGTACGCATCCACGTTATTGGTGACGGTGCGATTCATGCCGCGCTGGATATCTTCGAGGAAGCGGCCGACCTGTACGGCCTGCCCCAGCACGGCCATAACACGCTCGAGCACCTAGAGAACCTTCTGCCCGAGGACATCGACCGCCTGCGCAAGCTCAACGTGGTCGCCTCGAGCCAGCCCTGCCATATTACGCTCGATCCGGGTGGACCGGAGCGCGATCTGGGCCTGGAGCGCAGCCGCATCATGTGGCCGTTCGCAACCTATAAGCAGCGCGGCATTCGCCAAGCCTTCGGTACCGACAGCCCTATCACGCCCGTTACCAGCATGAACGTGCTCTACACGGCTATCACGCGCCAGGACCCCAAAAGCCACTGGCCCGAGGGCGGCTGGTTGCCGAGCGAGCGCATCGATGCAGCAACGGCTCTGCGCAACTACACCCTGGGCAGCGCCTATGCAGCGGGCGACGAGCAAAACCTCGGCAGCTTGGAGCCCGGCAAGTATGCCGACCTGGTAGTCCTGGACCAAAACCCGCTCACCATCGACCCCCAAGAACTTCAAGCCACCAAAGTCCAAGCCACCTACCTGGCAGGCAACTTGATTTACGAGCGCTAACCCCACATCCCACCCCTCAGTTGCGGTGAAATAGTCCCTAAAATCGGCCTTCAAGCCCAAACAGGAACTATTCCACCGCAACTTAAAAGAGCGCGTCCCAACAACGTGCCCCCTATCTTGTGCATTCCATCCGCATCGCCATTTTGCTGCACTGACTTTTCTGAATGCCGGGCCCTAGTTAGTCAACCTGGCTCCCAGGGCGGACCGGAGGGCATGAAGTTTGTCGCGAGTTCCGCACGCAAAGGAAAGCACTTAATGTGCTTTCCGTCTTGCGCAGGACTGTAGAGCAGCAAACTTAACCGCCCCGCCCGGCGGGCGAGCGTGCAGGAACGACATCTGTCCAACAATTCGTGCGAAACACAATGAAAAACCGTTTGATGTGAGTTAATATAAACAACGTCGTGAATCTGACTCCTGCCGCATGCATGACAGGGGTTAAACACAAAAAGGAGTCAATTATGGTTTCTGAGAAGGCTACCCTCGTTAATCCTCAGGGTCTGCACATGCGTCCGGCTGGTCTGTTCGCCTCCACCATGGGCAAGTACGCCTGTGACGTGACGGTCGTCACCCCCGAGAAGGAGGTCAACGGCAAGTCCCCGATGGCCCTCATGGCTGCTGGTATCCCCTGCGGTACCGAGGTCGAGGTCAAGTGCGACGGCGCTGACGAGGCCGAGGCTCTGGCTGCTGCCATTGAGCTCATCAAGAGCGGTCTTGGCGAGTAGAACTCAAACGGGTCGCATGTTGAACAACTAAGTTCATATTTGGGGGCGCAGTGACCTGTTGTAAGGTAGCTGCGCTCTTTTGTCATGGATATGGCAAAACGCTTTATCACATGACACGGAGAGAGGAATGGGAATGTATCAGGGAGTCAACGCTTCCGAGGGCATCGGTATCGGCACCGTCATGGTCGCCGTCGATCCCGACTTGACGTTTGAGCCGCACGAGGTTGCTGATTCGGCAGCAGAGAAGGAGCGCTATCAGTCCGCTCTTTCGGTCTTCTGCGAGAAGACCCAGGCTCAGGCCGACCACATGAAGGAGACGGTGGGCGAGGCCGAGGCTGAGATCATGAGCGGACACATTGTCCTGGCTCAGGACCCGGGCATGACCGACGCCATCAACGCCGCCATTGACGGCGGTACCTGCGCCGAGCAGGCGCTCATGGACACCTCGACCATGTTCGAGAACATGTTCCTGTCCATGGACGACGAGATGTTCCGTCTGCGCGCGGCCGACATCGCCGACATCCGCACCGGTATTCTGGCCGAGCTGCTGGGCAAGGAGGTCGTCGACCTCTCCGTCCTGCCCGAGAATACTGTCGTTGTCGTGCACGACCTCACGCCGTCCATGACCGCCACGATCGATAAGGCCCACGTTGCCGGTATCGTCACCGAGACCGGTGGCCGCACGTCGCACTCCGCGATTATTGCGCGCGCCCTCGAGATCCCGGCTGTCCTTTCGGTTTCCAATAGCTGCACCGCGCTGCGCAACGGTATGACCGTTGTCGTCGACGGTGGCAAGGGTATCGTCGAGGCCGATCCCGACGAGGAGACGCTCGCTGCCTACACCGCCAAGGCCGAGGCCTTCGCTGCCGAGAAGGCAGCCCTCGAGGCCTTCCGTGGTAAGCCGTCCGTGACTGCCGATGGCATCAAGAAGATCATCGCTTGCAACATCGGTAACCCCGATGACGTGCCCAACGCGCTCGATCACGACGCCGAGGCTATCGGTCTGTTCCGCTCCGAGTTCCTGTTCATGGACTCTGCTGAGCTTCCTTCCGAGGAGGAGCAGTTCAACGCCTACCGTAAGGTCGCCAGCGCGCTCAAGGGTGCTCCGGTCATCATCCGTACGCTCGATGTGGGTGGCGACAAGGAGATTCCGTATCTGCACATGGTCAAGGAAGACAACCCCTTCATGGGCTTCCGCGCCGTGCGTTACTGCCTGGCCAATCCCGACCAGTACAAGGTCCAGCTCCGCGCTCTGCTGCGCGCTAGCGCCTTCGGCGACGTCAAGATCATGATCCCGCTCGTCACCTGCGTCGAGGAGGTCTTGGCTGTCAAGGAGCTCGTCGAGCAGTGCAAGGCCGAGCTGACCGAAGAGGGTCGCAAGTTCAACGAGAACATCGAGGTCGGCATCATGGTCGAGACGCCCGCCGCTTCGCTGCTCGCAGACCGTCTTGCCGAGGTTGCCGACTTCTTCTCCATCGGCACCAACGACCTGATCGGCTACACCATGTGCGCCGACCGTGGTAACGACACCATTTCCAACCTGTACCAGGTGTACTATCCCGCCGTGCTCCGCTCGCTCAAGAACATCATCGAGAGCGGCGTGAAGGCCGGCATCATGGTCGGTATGTGCGGCGAGGCCGCTGCTGATCCGCTGCTCGAGCCGCTGCTGATCAGCTGGGGCTTGGAGGAGTTCTCGATGAGCGCTCCGTCGATCCTGCGCGCCCGCAAGACCATCAGCCAGTGGACCAAGGCCGAGTGCGACGAGCTCGCCGAGAAGGCGCTCGCCTGCAACACCGCCGCCGAGGTCAAGGCACTGCTCGAGTCCGCAGCTCGCTAATTTGGTATCAGAGGTAACCGCGTGGTTGGAATGGGCCGGCCACGCGGCCCTCACATATACAGGGGGTACTGTAAATGTTCTACACGCTAACCGCTAACCCGGCTGTCGACATGACGGTTTCGAGCTCTCCGCTCGAGCCCGACGAGAACGTCCGCACCGGCTCGGCCAGCTACACGGCTAACGGCAAGGGCCTCGACGTGTCCTTCGCCTTTAAGAAGATGGGCGTCGACACCGTCGCGCTCGGCTTCTTCGCTGGCTTCACGGGCAAGTTCATCGTTGAGGAGGTCATGAACCTGGGTTGCCTCTGCCGCCCGGTCTGGACCGACGGTATCACGCGCATTAACACCTACGTCAACGATGGCCAGCACGAGTACGGCATCCTGAACCCGGGTGCTCCGATCACGCCGCAGCACCAGGAGGAGCTCTACAACATCCTGGACACCGCGGGCGATCTCGAGTGCCTGATCGTTTCCGGCTCCGTGCCTCCCAAAGCTACGCCCGACTTCCTGGCTCAGGTCATGGAGCACGCTCAGGCTCGTGGCGCCGACGTCGTCCTGGACCTGTCCTCCGACAAGCTCAAGGAGCTCGCTCACAAGAAGCCGCTGCTCATCAAGCCGAACCATCACGAGATGAAGGCCATCTTCGGCGTGCCGGTCGACACCGACGACGAGGTCCGCGTTGCCATGAAGATGGCTCACGACGCTGGCGTTCAGAACGTGCTGCTCACCCGTGGTAGCCGCGGCGACGCTTACTTCTCCAACGGCGAGGATATTTGGTACGCCAAGCGTGAGTTCAACATCAAGCTGGTTTCTTCCGTCTGCGCCGGCGACTGCACCCTCGCTGCGTTCCTGCACAAGTGGTACAGGGATCGCGACAACGTCGAGGAGGCCATGAAGCTCGCTATGGCCACCGGCGCCAACGTTGCCGAGTCCGTCGGCATCGGCGACTTCGGTCACGTCGATGAGTACAGCAAACGCGTTGCTGTCCGCAAGCTCGATCGTCAGTAATCGAAACGCGACATATTCGTGCGCATGCGGCGCCCCGGTTTCGGCTGGGGCGCCTTTTTGTTCCGCCACGGGGGAGAGGTGTCCCGCCGTACTTCATCGCTTCCACACCGTTCACCGAGTTGTCCTAGCCTTTTACCGATGCGTGGAATATACTTTCATTAACACGTTGCTTCGTGAAAGGAACATTCATGATTTACACGCTCACTGCAAATCCCGCCATTGACTACAACATCGCCTGCGACGGCCTTGCTGCCAACACCGTCACGCGTACTCGCAACGCCGTCTATACGCCCAACGGCAAGGGCCTCAACGTCTCGTTTACGCTTGACCACTACGGTGTCGACACCACGATCCTGGGCTTCTTCGCTGGCTTCTCGGGCGAGTTCATCGTCAAGGGCGCCGAGGCCCTGGGCGTGCCCGTCAAGCCCGTGTGGACCGACGGCATCACGCGCGTCAACGTCTTCCTCAATGCCGGCCCCGACACCGAGTACAACATGGTCAACGCCGGTGCCGCCATCAACGAGGCCAATGAGCAGGAGATGTTTGAGCTCATCGATTCGCTCGATGACATGACCTGCCTGGTAATCAGTGGCTCGCTGCCTCCCAACACTTCCGAGGGCTTCCTGGCCGAGGTTCTGCGCCGCGTCAAGGCCAAGGGTGCCGAGTTCGTTCTCGACATCTCGAGCCATCAGCTGGCAGATCTCATTGCCATGGAGCCGCTGCTGATCAAGCCCAATGACGACGAGTTGCTCGATATCTTTGGCATTAAGGTGAGCGGTGGCGACGATGAGTCCGTCAAGGGCGCTATGGCTGAGCTTCATGCCAAGGGCGCCAAGAACGTGCTGCTGACCCTCGGCGGCGCCGGTGCGTACTTCTCTAACGGCAAGCACATCTGGTTTGCTAACCGCACCTTCGACGTCAAGCTGCTGTCGACGGTGTGTGCCGGCGATTCCTCGCTCGCTGCCTTCCTGTCCGTGTGGCATGACGCCCCCGAGCGCGTCGAGGATGCCCTGCGCCTGTCGATGGCCACCGGCGCCAACGTGGTCGAGTGCCCCGGTTTGGGCGATTTTGCCAAGGTGGACGAATATAAGAAGCACATCGAGGTTCGCCAGGTCTGCTAGCCGCATCGATACATCGTTGCCGAACACCCGCTTTGGATTACCAAGGCGGGTGTTTTTTGCGCGCTGAACATATGTGGTGTCTGCTGTCTCGTTTTATCTAATCAACGACGCGATTGCGTGTGCGCGCTTTCTCGTTTCTTGTTAGACTTCTTGAGAACCATCGATTAACGCTCACAAGTGCAGGAGGCCATAGGCATGTGCAATGTTTCGCTCAACGGTACGCAACCGTCCGATGCGTCCCTACGCGTCCTGCGCGCGCTTGAGGCGGCTGGTCTTGAGGCTTGGTACGTGGGCGGTTGGGTGCGCGACGCCCTGATGGGGTGCCCCAGCCACGATGTTGATATGTGCTGTAGCGGCCTGTGGCAGGAGTCCAAGGCGGCGCTTGAGGCCGCCGGCATCGTGGTTGTGGAGTCGGGCATTAAATTTGGCGGAATCACGGCTATTTCCGATGGCGAGCGTATCGAGGTCACCACGTACCGTCTGGATGGCTTCTATACCGATGGGCGCCATCCTCAGAGCGTCGAGCGCGCCGCCTCGCTCGAGGACGATCTGGCGCGCCGCGACTTTACCGTCAACGCCATGGCCTGGCATCCCGAGCGCGGGCTTGTCGACCGCTACGACGGCCAGGGTGACTTGGAGCGCAAGCTGATTCGCGCTGTCGGCGATCCCAAGCGTCGCTTTAACGAGGACGCCCTGCGCATGCTGCGTGCGGTGCGCTTCGCCTGCCGTCTGGACTTTATGATTGAGCCCGAGACCAAGCGTGCGCTTGCCGAGTGCGCGCCGCTGCTCGATGCCGTGGCGCGTGAGCGTGTGGGTATTGAGCTCGAGGGCATTCTTTCGACCGGTCATGGGGGAGACGCGATGCTCCGCTATCCCGAGCTCATCTGCGCCGCCGTGCCCGAGTTGGCTGCGGGTCGCGGGTTTGATCAGCGCAGTGTCTATCATGCGTTTAACGTCTACGTGCATATCGCCCGTGTGCTGACGGTGGCGGGGGAGCTCGCGCTGTGTGACGGCGTCGCGCCCTCGTCGAGCCTTATGTGGGCGGCGTTTTTGCACGATGTCTCCAAGCCCGAGTGCTTCACGGTCGACCATGCCGGTAGCGGACACTTCTACGGTCATCCCGAGCTCGGCGCCAAGAAGGCGCGCGTCATTATGGATCGCCTGGCGCTCTCGCACGACTTGGTGCGCGACGTGTGCCTGCTCATCAAATACCATGACAAGCCGCTGCGCCCCGAGCGCTCCTGTCTGCTCAATATGATGCGCGCGCTTTCGGGTGAGGGCGTCGACACGGCCCGCCTGATTGACGAGCTCATGGACCTTAAGCGTGCCGACACACTTGGCAAGGCCCCGTCGTGCTTCTATTACGTTGAGACGATTGAGGAGATGCGCGCGATGGCGCACAAGCTGCTGAGGGCGGGGGAGCCCTATACGCTCAAGATGCTCGCCATCAACGGCGGCGACCTGATCCGTGCTGGAGTCAAGCCCGGGCCGGAACTGGGGCAGCTTCTCAACTCCGCCCTCGACGCCGTGATCGAAGACAACATTCCCAACGATCGCGAAGCTCTTTTGGTCCATCTCAACTTGAATTAGCTACCTAGTTTACCTGCGTGTTCCATAACCTGCCGACAATTTTTCGGCAATTTGGAATTTCTTCTTGCGCTGACGTTTTTTGTCCCGTAATATATTACCTCGCTGCACGGCAGTGCAGATGTCATGTGGCCCGTTCGTCTAGCGGTTTAGGACGCCGCCCTCTCAAGGCGGAGATCACCAG
>UQNB01000061.1 GCA_900542235.1 uncultured Collinsella sp. | reverse complement strand
CCCTCAAACCCGTCATGCTCATGGGCCACATGGACGTGGTCCCCGTGGTGCCGGGCACCGAGGCCGACTGGACGCATGCTCCCTTTAGTGGACAGGTGGACGACACCTACATTTGGGGTCGCGGCGCTATCGACATGAAAGACCAGGTCGCAGGTATTCTCGAGGCGGTTGAGTATGCGTTGGCGCACGGTTGGGGGCACAAGCGTTCGCTGCTGCTGGCTTTTGGCCAGGACGAGGAAACCACGCAGTACGGCGCTGGAGCTATCGGCCGCGTGCTCGAGGAGCGCGGTGTTGAGCTCGAGTTCCTGATCGACGAGGGTGACTACCGTATCGTTTCGGCTGCCGAGTACGGCGTGGGCGAGGGCTGGCTTATGCATGCCGACCTGGCCGAAAAGGGCTATGCCGATATCGTGCTCAAGACGAAGAGCGCGGGCGGGCATTCGTCTAACCCCTACGGCGGCACGTCGCTCGAGGTGCTCAGCCGTGCCATCGCCGCAATCTGCGATATCGAGTGGCCGACGCGCGTGACCGATCTGCTTGCCGCGCAGCTTGTCGAGCTGGGGCTCTACACGGCGGATGAGATTGCCGCCAACGGGGATGCCATCGTGCGCGAGTGCCTCGCCAGCAAAAAGCTCTATCCGCTGGTGACGACCACCTGCGCGCCCACGCAGATCGAGGGAGGCAGCGCCGGCGCCAACGTAATGCCGCAGGATATGTGGGCCAACATTAACTTCCGCATGCTCGAGGGCACGAGCGTGGCCGACGTTGTGGCGCGCTGCCGTGAGGCGGTTGCCGGGGCGGACCTTGCCGGTCGTGTCGAAGTGGAGCTGGGCCCCGGCAGCTCCGAGCCCTCGCCGTCCCCGCGCATCGGTGGTCCCGGCCTCGAGGCGGTTCGCTCCATCGCCGCCCGCTATTTCCGCGATCCAAAGAGGACGGAGGAAAACGGATCATCCGAGCCGTTGGCGATTGTCCCCTCGACCGTGATCGGCGCGACCGACGCTGCCAACTACCAGCACATTTGCTCCGAATGCATTCGTTTTTCGGCGTTTGTGGTCGACGATGACGAGTGCGACCGCGGCGTCCACGGCACCAACGAGCGCATCACCCGCCGCGCCTACCTCCAGGGCATCCGCTTCCTCGTCGCTCTACTCCAAACGCTCTAGTCAAAAAGCAAACTCTTGGTGCAACGGGGTCAGGTTTGTTTGCACCAATCCGTGCGGGTTATATGCAGGTTTGCCTGCGCACGCTATCATGTATGGGTTAGACCGCAACTATGTACCCCATACGCGAAGGGATGCGCATGTATCTGAAGATCGACATGTTCTAGCCGGGCTTACCCCCGCAGTGGCGCCGCGCGCCCCATCAACTCTGCCGATTTTCACCTTCACGCATATAAAGGAGTCCCGCCATGCGCGACAAGCTCGAAAAGATCATCAAGGCCTACGAGGAGCTCGAGAAGAAGCTCTCCGACCCGGCCGTCGCCTCCGATATTAAGGAGTTCACGCGTCTCAACAAGGAGTACGCGCACCAGTCCGACCTCATCGCCGCCTCGCGCGAGTACATCGGCGCACTCGATGACATCGAGGCCGCCAAGGAAATGCTGCACGATACCACCGATGCCGATGAGAAGGAGATGCTCCAGATGGACATCTCCGAAAACGAGGCCAAGCTCCCCCAACTCGAGGAAGACATCAAGTACATGCTCATCCCGAGCGACCCCAACGACGACAAGAACACCATCGTCGAGATCCGCTCCGCTGCCGGTGGCGACGAGGCGGCCATCTTCGCCGGCGACCTGTACAAGATGTATCAGCGCTTTTGCGAGTCGCGCGGCTGGAAGACCACCGTGCTCGATTCCAGCCCCAGCGAGGCCGGCGGCTTTAAGTCCATTGAGTTCAAGGTCGAGGGCGACCGCGTCTACTCCGTTATGAAGTACGAGTCCGGCGTGCACCGTGTCCAGCGCGTTCCCAAGACCGAGTCCCAGGGCCGCATCCAGACTTCAACGGCTACCGTCGCCGTGCTTCCCGAGGCCGAGGAAATCGACGTCCAGATCAACCAGTCCGACCTGCGCATCGACACCTACTGCGCCTCCGGCCCTGGCGGTCAGTGCGTTAACACCACCTACTCCGCCGTGCGCATCACCCACCTGCCCACCAACACCGTGGTGCAGTCGCAGGAGCAGCGTTCCCAGATCCAGAACCGCGAGGTCTGCATGCAGATGCTGCGTGCCCGTCTGTACGAGATGGAGCTCGAGAAGCAGCAGGCCGAGCTCGGTGCCGAGCGCCAGAGCCAGATCGGCCATGGCAACCGTTCCGAGAAGATCCGTACCTACAACCAGCCCCAGGACCGCGTGACCGATCACCGCATCGGCTTCAACTCCACCTACAACGGCGTCCTTCTGGGCGATCAGCTCGGTACCGTGATCGAGGCACTCGCCGCCGCCGAGCGAGCCGAGAAGCTGGCGCAGGCAGTTTAAGTTACGGCGTTTTACCAAACGCCGTAACGGCTCGACGCTGCAAACGCCCCTAAGCGGCAATCTGACGTTCAATCGTCGGTCGCGTACCAAAGTACGCTTCCCTCCTCTTTCACGTCACCTTGCTCGCTTAGGGGCGTTTTCGCTGACTTATGCTCAACCTGCGGCGGGGCACTCATTGGGGACAGACTTAAATGAGTGGTCGTTGGGGACGTTCTTAAATGACTAGTCAAATAAGAATGCCCCCAATGACTAGGTTGGGCACATTGCGTTGAGGTGTTATTCGATTGGTTTTTATGGCTATTAAGCCATCTACCTGCTCAAAGCAATTATCTGCATTCATTGTATACCGAAAATATTGCTTGAAAAATCGTCCAAGAAGTCGCGGGGCGATTTTTGACGCGTCGCGCGTCAAGCGATGTGGCAAGTTCTTGGTTAGATATTGGTCAGTTTTGGGTCAACCTTGCCAAAAGCTTGACGAATGCAAATCTAGACGTCGGCGAATGAACACTTTGAGCGAGCCCGGTGCAAAATTCTGGGCTGATTCTCGATAATTGCCTTCAATCGCCCCTTGCCAAGCGCTAGCCTCGCTTACAATCTGCTCCGACATTCGCGCGCCGCCCGGCGCTTAAGAGGGGAGGGCCCCATGGCAAACGAGATCTGGACCATCAAGCGTTGTCTCGAGTGGACCAAGGAGTACCTGGCCGAGCGCGGCGAGGAGCACCCCCGTCTTTCTGCCGAGTGGCTGCTCTGCGCTGCCACGGGTTTGGCACGCATCGACTTATATATGCGCATGGACGAGACGCTTAACGCGGCTCAGCTCGAGACCATGCACGCGGCCGTTGTTCGTCGCGCTAAAGGTGAACCGCTGCAGTACATCACCGGCAGCACGCAGTTTCGCATGATCGACGTCACGTGCGCCCCCGGCGTGCTCATTCCGCGTCCCGAGACCGAGATGCTCGTCGAGGAAGTCCTCAATTATCTGGATGCCGAGGTGCTGAGCCCCGAGGCTGCTGCCCGTCAGCGTGTTGAGCTGCCTTGGAACGATGAGGTCGAGGAGGCACGCAAGGCTGAGGCCGCGCTGGCAGACGAACGCGCGACCGCCGAGCGCCGTGCCGCCAACCTGACGGCCGCCGATGAGGCTGCGCTGGGTAGCGACGTGCTCGGCAGCCGTGCCTATGCCGAGGAGCTGGCCGACCGCGAGGCCGAGGAAGCCGCCGCGCAGGCAGCAGAAGCCGAAGTCGCGGAAGCCGCCGAGTCCGAGCTCGACGAATACGGCATCGCCATCGAGGGTGCCGACCAGGAGACGGCTTCAGCTCAGGATGCCGCTTCGCCTGCCCCAGCCGAGCCCCGCATCGCCCGCGTTCTCGAGGTCGGCTGCGGCACGGGCTGCATCTCGCTCTCCCTTGCCTGGGAGCGCCGCGGCCACGTTACCTGCACCGCCACCGATATCGAGCCGCGCGCTATCGATCTGGCCACCAAAAACCGCGACGCGCTCGGTCTCACATCCGATGAGGTCGCCTTTAGCCTCACCAACCTGGTGAGCTCCATTCCCCGTGAAGAGTGGGGCACCTTTGACGTACTCGTCTCCAACCCGCCCTACATCCCCACCGATGTCATGCGCTCGCTGCCGCACGAGGTCAAGGACTTTGAGCCCGATCTGGCGCTCGAGGGCGGTGCCGACGGCCTCGATATCTTCCGCCGCCTGCTCAACGCGGCGCCCTACATGTTGCGCGCCGGCGGCCTGTTTGCCTGCGAGCTCTACGAGGGCGCGCTCGACGCTGCGGCCGAGCTCTGCCGCCAAGCGGGTCTGTCGGACGTGCGCATCGTCCACGACCTCACCGATCGCCCCCGCATCGTCCGAGCCATCGTCACCGAGCCCAAACAGCGCCAGTAATATTTATTAACTGGTTAGCAAAAATTATAAATTAGTTTATAATTAGGACGGCTGAAAGAGGTCGGCCCATGCAACCTCCTACCTTTCGGGAAATCATTGCCCTACTCAAGCACGATGGATTCGTGAAGGTCGCGCAAGTCGGTAGTCATGCTAAGTATGTTTCTGGTGACCGTGTTGTCACCGTGAACGGCTCTGGTGGTGATCGACCAAAGAAGGGCACGTGGGCAAGTATTCGTCGCCAAGCTGGATGGTAGTTGGAGGCAAAATGAGGCAGCGATTTACCTATGACTGCGTTCTCATAAAAGAAGACGATGGTTACTGCGCTAGCTTCCCGCAGATTCCCGGCGCCTTTGCCGATGGCGATACGCGCGAAGAAGCGATTGCCCATGCCACCGAGGCACTGATGGCGTTTTTGGCCGACGACCTCAACAACGGTTTGACTCCGGCAGGGTACGAACGCTCGGCCGAGGTCGTGGCCCTTTCAGTCGAAATCGACCACGAGGACGCTCGGGAAGCGGCGTGCCGAACATTTAAAGACGCAGCGCTGGACCTCAAAGTCTCCGCTCCGCGGATTACCGCGCTGGTCAAAGCCGGAAAGCTCGATGTTGAACTCGTCGACGGCCGTCGGATGATAACGATAGACAGCATCGAGCGCTACGCCGCCCAAGAACGCCACGCCGGCAGGCCAAAGAAGTTCGTCGCAGTCCAATAACCCCCTCACTTTCACCGACTACTAGAGCCGCTCACCAAGCCAACATGCGCTCTGGGCAAATAGGTTGAACGTTTCGTGCGAGAATGCCCCACAGTAAACAAACTTGCACCAGAGCGTAAGGGGCTGGCATACACATGCAGACGGTCTATCGGGTATACGAGGGAACGCGCGAGCCGCATCGGCTTGCCGTCGAGCGCACGGCCGAGGTGCTCGGCCGCGGCGGCCTGGCTTTGATCCCGACCGAGACCGTCTACGGTGTCGCCGTGGCAGTCAGCGCCTTCTCGGACGCCGTGCCCCAAGATACAAGCGAATTCCCATCGTGGCCGCGAGATCCGCAGGCTGCCGTCAACGGCGCCGCGGTCCCCGCACTTGGTACCGGCTATCGTCGTATCTTTACTCTCAAGCAGCGCGAGCTCACCCAAACGGTTGCCTGGCTGGTCGATGATGCCGAGGCACTCGATCGCTATGGCGTGGATATCCCTAACGAGGCCCGCGTGCTCGCCCGACGATGCTGGCCGGGCGCCCTGACTATCGTGGTCAAGGCGGCCCCCTGCGTGCCGACCTTTATGCGCGCCGCCGACGACACGGTGGCACTTCGCGCTTCGGCCTCGCCCGTGGTGCAGGCGCTCATCCGCGCCTGTGGCAGCCCCCTTGCCTGCACCAGCGCCAACACGCATGGCGCGCCCGCGCCGGCAAGCTTTGTCACGGTGGAGGAGCGCATCCTGGAGGGGGTCGATGTGGCCGTCGACGCCGGTGAGACCCCGTGTCGCGACGCCTCGACCATCGTGTCGTTTCAGCACGGCGAACTCCAGATCCTGCGCCAAGGCGCACTTCCCGCATCAGAGATTGAGCGGGTCCTGTCCGACCCGATGTAATGGAAAGGTGTAAGCGATGTCGTTGAATCTGGGCAGCCTGGGCATGGAAGATGCCTCGTTTGACTTTGGCGGTTCCTACATCATGGCGCTCGACTGCGGCACCACCTCGGTACTTGCGACCATCGTCGACGAGTACGGATGCATCGTCGCGCAGGCACGTCGCAGCGTCAAAACCAGCTTTCCGCGTCCCGGTTGGGTAGAGCAAGACCCCATGGCGGTCCTTGCTAGCCAGATCGCCGTCATGATGGAAGTCCAGTTTAAGAGCGGTATCCACTCCGACCGCATTGCCGCCATCGGCATCTCCAACCAGCGCGAGACCACGGTGGTCTGGGATCGCGTGAGCGGTCAGCCGATCTATAACGCTATCGTATGGCAGTGCCGCCGTACCGCACCTCTGATCGACGAGCTTGTCGAGCAGGGCGCAGAAGGGCTGGTGCGCTCCCGCACGGGACTCACGCTCGACCCGTATTTCTCGGCCTCCAAGGTGCAGTGGATTCTCGACAACGTCGACGGCGCACGCGAGAGCGCGGCGGCGGGCGACCTCATGTTTGGCACCATCGACACCTGGCTCATCTACAACCTCACCGGCGGCCAGGTCTTTGCCACCGACTACACCAATGCCAGCCGCACGGCACTCTTTAATATCCATACGCTCGATTGGGACGACGACCTGCTGGCACTCTTTGACGTTCCACGTTCCATGATGCCCGAGGTTCGCTGGAGCTCGGGCGACTACGGCCGCGTCGCGAGCGACATCATGACCAACATGCCGCCCATCATGGGCGTGGCGGGTGACCAGCAGGCGTCGCTGTTCGGCCACTGCTGTTTCCGTCCCGGCCAGACCAAAAACACCTATGGCACGGGTTGCTTTATGCTCATGAACACCGGCGACGAGATCGTCGAATCCAAGAATGGCCTGGTCTCCACCATCGGTATCGCTGCGGACGGCAAAGTCAGCTATGCGCTCGAGGGCTCTATTTTTGCCGCCGGCTCAACGATGAACTGGCTTCGCAACAACATGGGCATCATCTCGAGCGTGAGCGAGTCGGCACAACTCGCCGCTTCGATTAGCGACAACGAGGGCTGCTACTTCGTTCCCGCCTTTGCGGGTTTGGGTGCTCCCTGGTGGGACCCGCATGCTCGCGGTATCGTGTGCGGTCTGACCGGCGCCTCGAGCCGTGCGACCATCGTACGTGCCGCCTGCGAATCCATGGCATATCAGAGCTACGACGTGCTGCGCGCCATGGAGCAGGACGTGGGGCTTTCGATTGAACGCCTGTCTGTCGATGGCGGTGCCTCGCGCAACGAGTTCATCATGCAATTCCAGGCCGACCTGCTGGATATCCCCGTGCTGCAATGCGAGACGGTGGAGACCACGGCAATCGGTGCCGCGTACTTGGCGGGTCTTGCCGTCGGCTATTGGGAAGACCTGGAGGAGCTGGAGCAAAATGCCCAGATCGTTAGGACCTTCCTTCCCCACATGTCCGCCGAGCGCCGCGAGCAAAACCTTGCGGGCTGGCGTGATGCAGTCAGGCGCTCGCTCAGCACCTCACAGTAGGGCTGCGATGGGCTGCTCGATACAACAAACCGCTAAACTAATGCATGGCGTGCGGCGGCAACATTGCTGCACACCTTGTCAGCAAGGCCGTTTTGCGGCCGCAACGAAAGGGGCAATCAACCCATGACCGTCACCTACGATACGTCCCGTGTGACCCTTGTCGATCACCCGCTCGTCCAGCACAAGCTGTCGATCCTGCGCGACAAGAGCACCGGCACCAATCAGTTCCGCCAGCTCGTGCGCGAGCTCGCGCTTTTTGACGGCTACGAGGCCATGCGCGACCTGCCCATGGAAGACGTCGAGGCCGAGACCCCCATCACCACCGCCACGTTTAAGCAGCTCGCCGGCAAGAAGCTCGCCATCGTTCCCATCCTGCGTGCGGGCCTTGGCATGGTCGACGGTATCCTCGACTTGGTACCCTCTGCCCGCGTGGGCCACATCGGTATGGAGCGCGACGAGGTCACCCACGAGCCGCATGAGTATTACTGCAAGATGCCCAAGGATATCGACCAGCGCATCTGCCTGGTTGTCGACCCCATGCTCGCCACGGGCGGTTCGGCCGAGATGGCCATCAGCTACCTGCGCGAGCGCGGTGTCAAGGACATCCGCATGCTGTGTATCGTCGCCGCACCCGAGGGTCTCAAGTCGCTGACTGAGAAGGACCCTGATGTGCATATTTATACGTGCGCCATCGACGACCATCTCAACGAGGCCGCCTACATCGTTCCCGGCCTCGGCGACGCCGGCGACCGCATCTACGGCACGCTCTAGTCGCTGGGCTAAACGGCCGCGGCTGCAAATACGAAGAAACGGTGCGCGCGGACGAACAAAAGGCGACCGCGCGCACTCCTGTTAACGGACGTTTTGCCCTGCAGGGTTCGAGAAAAACGTATTACCGTACCTGCGGCATAAAGAAGGTCTTAAGAAAACGAACAGGTGCGTATTAACCGATGCTTTTTCGGTTGTACTTTAGCGATTGGCTCGTACAATAGTCACCAATGTTTGGCGGGAACTGTTCTGGGAAGCGTTAAAAAAGGAAAGTGAGGACGCCAGTGTTTCAGATAGCCGATCTGCTCGCTATCGTTGCAGGCGTCATCGCGGGCGCGGTCGCCTTTCTTCCCTTTGTCTTTACGCTCAAGCCGGTTCTTGACGATAAGCAGAATGCGGACATGCTCAAGGGTATGGTGAGTCTGGCGGTCTCGGCAATCGCTCTGCTCGTCTTTACCTTGGTTGTGTTTGTGTTGTTCGGAGAGGCATTTCGCATGTTCCTCCTGGGCGAGGCGATCGGCTTCGTGGCCTTTATGGCCGCCTGCGCGGTTCGCGTCGCCAAGGCGCTGCGAGATCCTCATGAGGTCGAAAGGTAAGTCGTGGAAATTTTTGAAAAGCTGCCTGATGAGATTAATCATCTGGTCAGCGAGTTCAGCTCCACCCCCGTCGTGGGCGATCTGAGCTGCGGCATCACGCAGTACTCGTTTTGGCTGATCGTCTCCACGATCGTGCTCCTGATCGTCCTGGCCGTGTTCAAGAAGAAGCAGACCCTGGTTCCCAAGGGCTTCTTCGTCAACGGTTTCGAGTACATCATCGAGTACGTCGAGAACGATATCGGCAAGGGTGTCGTGGGTGAGAACTGGAAGAAGCACTTCCCGTTCCTGTGCTCGCTTTTCCTGTTCATCCTGATCAATAACATGATCGGCCTGATCCCGGGAATGAAGCCCGGCACCGGCGCAATCGGCTCCACCGCCGCACTCGCCATTTTCGCCTTCGTGTACTTCATCTACTACGGATGCAAGGCTCACGGCGTGATCGGCTACATCAAGAGCCTCGCCCCGCAGGGCGTGAGCTTCCCGATGAACGTGCTCGTGTGGGTCGTCGAGCTTTTCTCGACCTTCCTGCGCCTCATCACGCTCGCCGTCCGTCTGTTCTGCAACATGTTCGCAGGACACGTGGTCATGGGCTCGTTCGCCATCATGGCGAGCATGTTCATGCAGCCGCTGCTTCAGCAGGTTTCCGCGGCCCACGCCGTTGGCGCCCTGCCTTCGCTAGCCTGGCTTGCCATCCTCATCCTGATCTATGCGATCGAGCTTGTGGTCGGCGCCATCCAGGCTTACGTCTTCACGGTCCTTACCGCCGTGTATGTCTCCGAGGCAGAGGAGGTCGCGGAGGAGGAGTAGTCTTCCGTTCGCGCCTTAAAGGTAAGGCAATTCGTTAAACCGCCGGTGCCCGTACCCATGGAGCCCGGCAGTTATAAAAAGGTTATCCTGCGTGAAATAAGACACGCACGACAAAGGAGGAATCGTGGGAGTTATCGGTTACGGTCTCGGTGTTATCGGCGCTGGTCTTGCTATCGGCCTGTCTGCTCTGGGTGCTACGGGTGCTATGGCCCGTCAGCCTGAGGTCCAGGGCCGCGTGTTCACCGTCTTCATCATGGGCTCCGCCTTCGGCGAGGCTCTGGCTCTGATCGGCTTCGTTGTCGCGCTGATCGTTAAATAGCACGGAGCGTCAAGTATGAATCTTTCATCCCAGAAGAGCGCGATCGCACTCTCCGCGTCCGCGGCCGCGCTGCTCATGCCGGTTTCCGCGTTCGCCGAGGACGGCGCTGCCGGTGCGGACATCCTCATCCCTAAGATGGCGGAGTTCATCCCGGCGCTTATCGCCTTCCTGATTATCTGGATCGTGCTGGCCAAGGTCGCCCTGCCGGGCATCATGAAAACCATGGAGGAGCGCGGCAAGAAGATCGAGGAGAGCCTCGACGAGGCCGAGAAGACCAAGCAGGAGGCTATCGCCAAGCGCGCTGAGTCCGACTCGATCGTCACCGACGCCCGTCGTCAGGCTGCCGACATCGTTCTCGAGGCCCGTAAGGACGCCGAGTCCGAGCGCGCCCGTATCATCGAGGCTGCTCACAAGGAGGCCGAGGAGATCATCGCCAAGGCCCATACGACCGTCGAGGACGAGCGCAAGTCCATTTACGCCGGTGCCGCGAGCTCCATCGCCGACCTGTCCGTTGCCGTCGCCACCAAGATCGTGGGCGAGGCACTCGAGGACGATGCCGAGCAGAAGAAGCTCATCGAGCGCTACATCCAGGAAGCAGGTAGCCTGAATGCCGACTAGCCGCTATCAGGACAAGGTGCTCGAGACCTACGCGCGCTCCCTTCTGGAAGCCGCTAAGGCCGAGAACCATGTGTTCGAGGACCTCGAGATGATCGAGCGCTTGGCTTCTGCCAGCCCCGAGATCATCGCCGTGCTCGACACCATGTCCAAGCGCGACCAGCTCGACCTTCTTCCCAAGTTGGCAGCTGCCTTTAAGTATGTTGCCGAGGAAGACGAGGATGTAGTGGGCGTGACCGTCACCACGGCGATCCCGCTCGACGACGAGCTGCGTCAAACCATCACTAAGAAATGCGAGCAGGATTTCGGCCGCAAGGTATTCCTTATCGAGCAGGTCGACCCGTCTATCGTGGGCGGCCTGGTGCTCGAGGCCCGCGGCGAGCGTCGTGACATTTCCGTCAAGACGCAGCTGCGCATCGCGCAGGAGACCCTCGCAAACTCTGCTAATTCGTACGGAGGTGAAGCCTAATGTCCGAAACCCTCAATGCCCAGGATATCGCCAAGAAACTGCAGGAGCAGCTCACGAGCCTCTCCGCGACGGTCGATACGCATGAGGTTTCAACGGTCGACGAGGTAGGCGACGGCATCGCGCGCGTCTCCGGCCTCAAGAGCGCCATGGCAGGCGAGCTTCTGGAGTTCAAGAGCTCCGATACCGGTGAGACCGTCTTCGGCCTTGCCCAGAACCTTGACCGTGACGAGGTCGGCGCCGTTCTGTTTGGTGCCGTCGACTCCATCAAGGAAGGCGACGAGTGCCGCACCACTGGCCGCATTATGGATATCCCCGTGAGCCGTGCCATGCTCGGCCGCGTCGTCAATCCGCTCGGCCAGCCCATCGACGGCCTGGGCGACATCGTCGCCACGCACCGTCGCCCCATCGAGTTCAAGGCTCCCGGCG
>UQNB01000060.1 GCA_900542235.1 uncultured Collinsella sp. | reverse complement strand
AAGAGCGGTACACCTCCGCCAAAAAATCCATGTGGCCGGGCGTATCCACAATGTTAACTTTACATCTGTGCCACTGGAAGGAAGTGACTGCCGCTTGAATGGTAATCCCACGCTGCCGCTCCAAAAACATGGTGTCCGTCCTCGTTGTCCCTTTTTCGACGCTCCCCGGTTCTGAAATGGCTCCGCTGGCATATAGCAGGCTCTCCGTCAAGGTCGTCTTTCCAGCGTCTACATGGGCAAGAATTCCAATATTGATTATTTTCATGTGATTGTCCTCCCTTTACAGCCCCAAAGGGCATAAAAATCCCCAGCAGTAAAATACTTTTACCACTGGGGATTATAAGTTGCGGACATACACATATACAGCATACACCTGTTTGTGATTGCTGTTTTTGGGGATATGTCAAAATTGATAAGGCAAAAGTATTCTTAAATTGGGTACAAAAAACTAAGCCCCTACAAAAGGGACTATCATAATCCTTTGTTCCCACTATTTGATTATAGTTTTATTTAAGAATACCTTGCCGCATATTTTTTACTCCTTTTCTGGATTAAATCATTGTATCACATCAGTTTTAGGAAAGCAAGTACCTAAAAGAAATTTTTCTTCCCCTTATATGTAACAATCATACCGGCTTCCTAGCGTTCAGAATGTTTTCTGCTGTCTGCTGTGGTGTTTGGTTGGAATTGTCCAACCAAAAGCCGATCCGTGGTGTTGTCTGCATTTTACTAAATACAAATTCAATGTATACAGAAAGATATAAGGAGTGGGAGGGATTCCGCCGTAGTTGGCATTGTAGGAAAATCCAAAAGTTTAGATTTTCCCACAATGCTTATCTTTTGGTCTTTGGTTCGGAATAGTGTAGTGCTGGCGGTCTATCTCTTGTTTTCGGTTGCTTGCTTCCTTACCGTACATGAGCATTCCATGCCGGTATGTCTTGGGAGCCGGGCGCAGAGCTCTCGCGCAGTAACCCGCTTGCATTTGAACACACAATCGCAACGCATCCAAATGTGCGCTTTAGTTTGACCCACTTTGGTTGGCCCTGGGTGCGCGAGACCGTGGCGATGCTGCTCAAGTATCCCAACTGCTACACGGACACCTCTGTCACTTACATCGATTCGCCCGAGGAGATGATGCAGCGTCTTTTCACGGTCGATATGGGGCCGCTGTGGTATGAGCGCGCGCTATCGCACCAAGTAATGTTCGCCAGCAATACGCCGCGCTTCCGTGCATTCAAACTCAAGCGGGCGCTCGATACCGTGCCCATGCGTGATGATGCGCGAGAAAGGCTCTACTGGGGTAATGCCCTGCGTTTTCTTGAAGGGGATGAGTAAACATGGTGACGCTCGAGACATTGAGCTATCTATCGACTGCTCCGGACCAGTTCATCGATATTACCGAAGACGTGCACGCTGCCATCGAACGCAGCTCGGTGACCAATGGCTTGGCAGCGATTATTTTGTCGCATACGACCTGTGGAATCGTGGTAAACGAGGGGCTGCCCTGCGTGGAGACGGATCTTATGGAGACGCTTGATCGCATCGCCCCACTCGATGCCCCCTATGCGCATGCGCACTTCCTGCCGAGCTATGGAGCTACCGGCAACAACTCCTGTGGGCATATCAAGAGCATGATTTGTGGAAACAGTTGCTTCTTTCCCGTCCAAGATGGCCACATCGTGTGCGGAGGTGCCCAGAACATCTATCTTGCGGAGTTTGACGGTCCGCAGAAGCGAAAAGTGTACGTCGAGGTGCTGGGGGAGTAACGTCCCTGCAATAACCCTATGAAGGAGCACGTTGTGTCGTTTCTAACTTCGATGTTCAAGACCGAAAAGCCGGTTATCGGAATGCTGCATCTGCGTCCTCTGCCGGGCGATCCACTGTATTACCCGGGCGGAAGCGTGTCACAGGTCGTGGAAGCCGCCAAGCGCGATCTCGAAGCGTTGCAGCAGGGCGGTGTCGATGGCATTTTGATTACCAATGAGCTCTCGATGCCCTATGAGCAGCACGTTTCTCCCTCAACCCTTGCATCGATGGGCTATGTAATCGGGGCTCTGTCCCATGATTTGTCGACCCCTTGGGGAGCTGAGGCTATTTACGATGGTGATGCCACAATCGAGCTGTGCGCTGCCGTCGATGCGCAGTTCACGCGCTGCAATTTTTGCGGTGCCTGGGCCGGTGATCTTGGGCTGATTAACCGAGATTTCGCTCACACCATGCGTCGCAAGGCGGCGCTGCGCTTGGACGACCTCAAGCTTTTTCACTTCATCACGAGCGAGGGGGAGGTTTATCTCAACGACCGCACGACTGCGGACATTGCCGATTCGCTTCTCTTTAATTGCCTTCCGGATGCAATGGTCATCGGCGGTTCGGCTGCCGGTCGTGGCGCTTCGGGCGAGCTTGCCGATGAGGTCCGCGAGCGTGTTGGCGAAGTGCCTGTGGTATGTGGCACCGGTTGTCGCGAAAATACCGTGGCTGACGTATTTGCTCACTACGATGGCGCGTTTGTCGGCACGTGCTTAAAGCACGACGGAAAGCTGGGTGCCCCGGTTGATGCTGAGCGGGTAGTTCGTTTTATGGCTGCCGCTCGTGCGGCGCGAGGGGAGTAGCACCTATGGCGTTCTATCTGGGTATTGATATTGGGACAAGCGCCTCTAAAGGCGTTTTAATCGATGGTCGATGCAACATCGTTTGCCAAGCCTCTTGTGGACACGAGACGGACAACCCGCGTGACGGATGGTACCAGCATGATGCGGAGGCAGTTTGGTGGGGCGATTTTTGCCGCTTGTCGCGTGAGTTGGTGGTGCGATCGGGGGTTAACTCGGCGCAGATTGGATGCGTGGGCCTTTCCGCATTGGGTTGCGACTGCGTACCGGTCGATACCGAGTGCAACGCGCTGGCACCCGCGATTTTATATGGAGTCGATGCACGTTCGAAGCCGCAGATTGACGAGCTTCTTTCCGAATATGGGCCAGATCGCGCACGCGAGCTTTTCGGGCACGATCCCTGTTCGTCAGATATTGCTCCAAAGATCTTGTGGTTTAAGGAGAATATGCCCGAGGTGCACGAACGTGCCGCGAAGTTCCTGACGGCGTCATCGTTTCTGTGCGCGAAGTTGACGGGGCGTTTTACGGTGGACCGTTATTTGGCGGAGGATTTTCTTCCCCTATACGATCGCTACACTTGGAAGGTTGATGCTCGGGAATGTGCTCGTTTCTGCCGGCCTGACCAGATGGCGGAGGTAATGTCGGCTACCGATATTGCCGGGGTGATTACGCAGCGTGCGGCTGAGGCGACGGGGCTCGTGGCAGGGACACCTGTCTTGGTGGGAACGGGCGACTCTGGTGCCGAGGCCATTTCGACGGGTGTATTCCGTCCCGGCGATATGATGGTTCAGTTGGGGAGCACGGCGTATTTCATCTACTTAGCTGATCATATGGTCGATGATGCTCGCCTGTGGCCAGGGACGTTTATCATTCCCGGAACTTACGGGATCTGCGCGGGGACCAATACAGCGGGTGCACTCACATCGTGGCTGCGCCAAGAGCTGTATCGCGACGCCGTAGAGGCCGAGGGCCACGGTGGCCCCGATGCATATTCGGTTATGGCGCATGATGCCGCCGATGTGGCGCCGGGTGCCGATGGGCTCCTGTGTCTGCCGTACTTTGCGGGGGAGCGTACTCCGCTCAACGATCCCGAGGCGCGTGGCGTCTTCTTTGGCCTGACCGGAAGGCATACGCGAGCCCATATGGTTCGCGCCGCCTTGGAAGGCGTCGCGTATACCGTTGCATCCCATGTCGACATTATCGAGCGAGAGCATGGGCTGCCAATTGGGCGCATTATGCTTGTCGGAGGTGGAACCAAGAATCCAATTTGGATGCAAGCTGTCGCCGACGTATGCGGGCGCGAGGTCTCGGTTGCCAAGGTTACGGTGGGCGCATGCTTCGGTGATGCCATTATGGCAGCTCTCGCAGGTGGCGCCTATACATCATGGGATGAACTCGCCCGAGTCCTTGGCGTTGCGCAAACAATCGTGCCCGATATGACTGCCCACGAGCTATATGCGTCGCGTCGTCATATCTTTGACGAATTGTATACACGCAACCGTGATCTCATGCACGAATTGGTGTAATGCCGCCGAACTGTACCGCCTTCCAATAAGGACTGCGTTGTGCGATTCGCATGTCCCTTGGCATTTTTGCCCACAGGGGTTAGCGAAGGTCAAAAACAGAGCGCGCATTTGCTAAAACTGCCGATTCGATGTGCTTTATGTCACATTTTTTGAGCGAGGCGATGCGTTCTGAGGTCCTTGTGAGCGATCTGATGAGCGATTGCGCGCTTGTTTCTGTGTTTGGCTCGGCCGGCGCATCGGTCTCGAGCAGTAGACGGTCGAGTGGAATCTGTCGTGTGTATTCGCGTCCTCGTTTAGATGCGAGCATCCGCTCGTTCACGGAAAAATAGCAGCCTGCGCTTCGTGCGCGGACGAACTCGTTCGAAGTGTCGCTAAACCAGTGGAAAATGATAGCGGGGGAGTCGGGGCTTGGCGTGAGTAATCCATGCGACTCGAGGATGTCTAGCACGGTTCCTGCTGAACGAACGGCGTGAATTGATATCACACGCCCGGCAAGAGGGCTCTGCACGAGCGCATCGCAGAGCCGGTCAAGTGCCTGTATTTGAAGCGGTTCGCTTCCGGCAAAACGCGCGGAAAAGTCGAGTCCCACCTCGCCGATGTAGCGCTCTTGGGCGGCAACTTCGCAAAGCAGATTGACTTCGGCAGGACCGCAGCGGCCGTCGGCGAGCCACCAGGGATGGAGGCCGATGCCGGCAAAGATATTTGACCGGCCGCAGGCGCGCTTCTTGGCGCGTGCAAAGTCGTGCGGATCGACGCCGCAATCAAATAGGCCCAAGCCCAGTGCCGTCGCCTCATCGGCAACGGCGTCCGGGTGAGCCATCAAATCAAGATGGCAGTGTGCATCAAATAACCGGGGCTCCATCTCGGCGCGCTCCGCTAGTCCAGGCGCTGGCCGTCGGCGCGCACGCGCTCGGTGCCGCGGCCACTGATCCGGCGGATAACCTCGCCGGCAATCATCTGACCCATGATGGGCGGCATAAAACTGGCGGTGCCCAACTCGGTGCGCTCGTGGATATTGGAAGGGTCGCGGGGCTGTGTCTTAACCGATTCCTCGCAGCTAAACAGTACATGTAGGCTCTTGATGCCGCGCTTCTTACATTCTTTGCGCATGATGCGGCTCATGGGGTCACGTACCGTATCGAAAATGTCGGCAAAGCGGAGGCACTCGGGATGGAGCTTGTTGGCCCCGCCCATGGAGCTAACCAAACGAATGCCGTGGTCCTGAGCATATTTGGCAATGGTGAGCTTGGCTGAGATGGTGTCGATGGCGTCGACGACGTAGTCGAGCTTGCCACCCGTCTGCTCCAAAACGCTCGCGAAGAACTCGTCGATGTTGTCGCTCAGCAGGTATTCGGTGCGCTTGATAACGGTGGCGGCGGGATTGATATCGCGAATCATGGCATCCATCACGTCCACTTTGCGCTTGCCGATGGTGCTGTGAAAGGCGATGGCCTGGCGATTGATATTGCTGGGCGCGATGATGTCCTTGTCCAGAATGACGAAATAACCGATGCCGCCGCGGGCGAGTGCCTCGCAGCAGTTGGAGCCCACGCCTCCGCAGCCGAGCACCAGCACCGTAGCATCGGCGAGCTTATCGAGTGCCTCGCGGCCCATGATGATCTCGAGCTTGGTGTCGCGTGTCTCGATGGCGGCTGCGGCAGTGGTTTCGGTCATAAATATCCTCCGATGGGGAAGCAGGTCGTGTTTTAGCTATTGCCATTATAGGTGTTATCGCGATTCCATTTGAGCCCTTGGGCTTGTTGAAATGGGATCGGGGTTCGCATAAGATTGAAGCAGATGGCACCCGTTGCAGCGGGTTGGCCAACTCCAAAACACGTTTGTAGCGTGAGAAGTGGCCGTCTTCGCATTACGCGGAGGCGGCTATTATTTTGAGTACAAGATTAGACAGTTAGACAAACATCTAAATATCGAGTATAGTGTGCGCGTCATGAGAGATGATGAGAGGAGGTCTTATGCCGGGAGAGGGTTTTAAGGCGCTTGCCGATCCAACGCGACGGCGCATTTTGGAGTTGCTGCGCGAGGGCAATTGCACGGCGGGGGAGCTTGCCGAGCATTTCGATATCAGTAAGCCGTCGCTGAGCCATCACTTGGCGACGCTCAAAAACGCCGGGTTGGTGACCGACGAACGTCATGGCCAAAACATCGTTTACAGCTTAAACACCACCGTCATGCAGGACTTGATCGGTTGGTTTATGGGCTTTACAAACACGGAAGGTGATAAGGATGAATAACGAAAACAAGGGCATTCACCCCACGGGGGTATCGTCGCGCGTGTGGATTGCGCTGGTCGTTCTGTGCGTCGCCAATGTCGTAGCGCACCTCATGGTGATGCCAAGCTTGCCTGCACAGATTCCCACGCACTGGGGCGCGAACGGCGCCGTCGATGGTTGGGGTCCTAGCTGGATGGCCTCCGCGCTCGGCGTGCTGCCTCTGGCGCTTCTCGCAATGTTCTGCGTGGTGCCGCGCATCGACCCCAAAGGTGAGGCATATCAAACCTCGGGCAAGTTCTACCAGGGCTTCGTAATCGCCTTCACCTTGTTCATGTGCGCCATAAGCTGGCTGGGAGAGCTTACGGTCTGGGGCGTGGTGCCGGCGGTCGGTTCGGTTAACGTGCTGATTTCCGGTGTTGTCGGTTTGCTGTTCATCGGCGTAGGCAACTACTTACCGCGCGTAAAGCAGAACTACACGCTGGGGATCAAAACGCCCTGGGCGCTTGCCGATCCCGAGAACTGGCGCCGTACACAGCGCTTTGGCGGTGCTTGCTTTATGGTGCTGGGCGTTGGCCTGATTGTGATGGGCGTGGCGGGTAGCGTGCTTTCGAGTGAAGTCGTCGCCGCGGTGATTGCGGTTCTGGCGTTTGGTTCAGCTGGAGCTGCCTACGTCTATTCGTATCTGCTGTGGCGCAAATCGCAGCGAGCCGCTCGTTAAGGTTGCGGAAAACTAGCGTACGCAGGTCATAGTATGTTCCGGGGGACTTTTCCCAGGTAGTATTAGGGGGTGTGGGCAACCATGCCCCTTTTTCGTTTAGTTTCAGAGCTGGTTTCCTCATTTCGTTTCCACTAAAGCGAATCAAGAATAGGGAAACAGCAGGTAGAAAGGATAAAACAGGCAAATGGCGGAGTTTATCTACCAGATGTATCAGGCTCGTAAGGCCCATGGCGACAAGGTGATTCTTGACGACGTGACCCTGAGCTTCTACCCCGGTGCCAAGATCGGCGTCGTGGGCCCCAACGGTATGGGCAAGTCGACCCTGCTCAAGATCATGGCCGGTATCGAGGAGGTCTCCAACGGCGATGCCAGGCTCACTCCCGGCTACACCGTGGGCATCCTGCAGCAGGAGCCGCCGCTCGACGACGACAAGACCGTCATCGAGAACGTGCGCATGGCGTTTGGCGATATGATCGCCAAGGTCGATCGCTTCAACAAGATCGGCGAGGAGATGTGCGACCCGGATTGCGACATGGACGCCCTCATGGCCGAGATGGGCAAGCTCCAGGACGAGATCGACGCCGCCGACGGCTGGGATATCGATTCCAAGCTCGGCCAGGCCATGGACGCCCTGCAGCTGCCCGATTCCGACATGCCGGTTAACGTGCTTTCCGGCGGCGAGCGCCGTCGCGTGGCCCTGTGCAAGCTGCTACTCGAGGCTCCCGACCTGCTGCTGCTCGACGAGCCCACGAACCACCTGGACGCTGAGTCGATCCTGTGGCTCGAGCACTTCCTGCATAACTATCAGGGCGCGGTGCTTGCCGTCACACACGATCGCTACTTCCTGGATAACGTTGCCGAGTGGATCTGCGAGGTCGACCGCGGTCACCTTTATCCCTACAAGGGCAACTACTCCACGTATCTGGAGACCAAGGCCGCCCGTATCGAGGCTCAGGGTAACCGCGATGCCAAGCTCGCCAAGCGCATGGAGGCCGAGCTCGAGTGGGTGCGCAGCTCGCCCAAGGCTCGCCAAGCCAAGAACAAGGCCCGCCTGGCTCGCTACGAGGAGATGGAGGCCGAGGCCCGCGCAAGCCAGAAGCTCGACTGGACCGACATCCGCATCCCTGTGGGCCCGCGTCTGGGCAACAAGGTGCTCGAGGCCCATCATCTGCACAAGGAGTTCGATGGCCGTGTGCTCATCGACGACCTTTCGTTTACCCTGCCGCGCAACGGCATCGTGGGCGTCATCGGCCCCAACGGTGTCGGTAAGACCACGCTGTTCAAGACGATTGTGGGTCTGGAGCCGCTGACTTCGGGCGAGCTTGAGGTGGGTGAGACCGTCAAGATCTCCTATGTCGACCAGAACCGTTCTGGCATCGATCCCGATAAGAACCTGTGGGAGGTCGTCTCGGATGGCCTGGACCACATGATGGTCGGCGAGACCGAGGTCCCCAGCCGCGCGTACGTGGCGAGCTTTGGCTTTAAGGGTCAGGACCAGCAGAAGCGCGCTGGCGTACTCTCCGGTGGTGAGCGCAATCGTCTGAACCTGGCGCTCACGCTCAAGCAGGGAGGCAACCTGCTGCTCCTCGACGAGCCCACGAACGATCTCGACGTCGAGACGCTGTCCTCACTCGAAGCGGCGCTGCTCGAGTTCCCGGGCTGCTCGGTGGTCATTAGCCACGACCGTATGTTCCTGGACCGCGTCGCCACACACATTCTGGCGTGGGAGGGCACCGACGAGAATCCGGGCAACTGGTATTGGTTCGAGGGCAACTTCGAGGCCTATCAGGCCAATCGCATCGAGCGCTTGGGCGAGGACGCGGCCCAGCCGCATCGTATCCACCGTAAGCTGACGCGCGACTAGATCGTTACGCGGTTTTCCAAACCGCGTAACTGCTCGACGCTGCGCGGGTCGCAAGCACCCCATCTTGCCGTTCAAGCCGTCGCTCGCGTACCGAAGTACGCGTCGCTCCTCTTTCACGGCAACCTGGGGTACTTGCGGCCCGCTCGCTGTTGGTTACGCAACATCAACAAATAAAAACGGCTCAAATCCTGATTTGGATTTGAGCCGTTTGTCGTTACTGCTCGGGTTCTTCGACTTTATCGATGGCCCAGGTGGATCCGAGGCCACCGGTGGTGTTGCGGCGGATGCGCACGGTAACCTCGCGGCGCTCGCCGGCCTGCGTGTAGCGCAGGGGGAAGCTTGCGCGGTTTCGCGCGGCCTCGATGGTACCGCGCTCGCGGGCGATCCAGTAGTACTCGCCGACGATGCCGAGGGTATCGGCGCCGTAGGGGAGATAGGTCGACAACTGGTGCAGAAGCGGGCCGGGGCAGAAGACCTCGGTTGCGAAATCGACGGGGAAGTCCTCGGGGATGGCGGGCGCTGCAGGTGCGGGGGTTGGGGCCGCTGCGGGTGCCGGAGCCGGTGCCGGTGCGGGAATTTGGTCGCAAGCAGAGGTGGGCACGGATTCGATGACGGGTGCGGGCTCCGGCGTCGCTTCCGGCTTGATTGTGGAATCTGCGGGCTTCACGGTGACGGGCGCGTCTGCAGCTGCAGTTTCAATCTCAACCTGCGTTGCGTTCTCGTTCTCGATGCTCGGCTTTGTCTCGACCGGCGTGGAAGCCATGGTGGTGATGCCGGCGTTGGCGTTCTCGGGGTCATAGACGACCGTGAGCGAGATGGCGGGCTGCGGCGTCTCGGGCTCCGGCGCCGACGCGGTAGCGTCTTGATCGGCGGGCTCGTCGGACTGATCGCCCTCGGCCTCGTTGCCAAAGACATCGCTGTTTTGGAATGCAGACGTCTCGGGCTGGTCAGCGGCTTCTTCGGTTATCGACTTGGGAGCCTCGTTGAGCTCCGCAGTGGCTTCCTGTTCTGACATGACTTCGGGATCGGTCGTGGCGGCGATTTCTGTTTCGGCTTCCGCTGTTACCTCAATAGCGGCTTCGATCTCTGTCTCGGGCTCGGATTCCGGCACGGTTTCAACCATGGCTTCGGGCTCGGGATGCTTAACGTGCTTGGGACGCACGGCCTTGAGGTCCTTCTCACCGCGTTTCTTCTTTTTGTAGGACCGCTTGGCGCCCTTGGCAGCCTTGGACTTGTCCTCGCCCTTGGCAAGGGCGGTATCCCAGACCTCGTTGGCGATGACGGTGGCATACAGGCGGCCGCCCTTAAAGACGGTCAGCTTAATGCAGTCGTTGAGCTCCTCGAGCAGCTCGCGCGTGGACTCGAAGCCCAGGTCATAAGCGGTCATGTCGCCAGCAGCGAGCGCCTCCTCGACCTGCGTCATAAACGTTTGCTTGCCGCATCCAATCGCATCGCGCAGCAGGCGATACAGATAGATGTGGTTGCCCAGCGAAAGCGTGGGCCTAACTATTGTCTTGCTCATGGCAAATCTCCTCTTTACACATGTAAAGCATCTTACCATCGCATGGCGTTCGCCATGGCGGCGCCCAAGGCAAACGGGCGCGAACCGCTTTCGATTCGCGCCCGTTGTACAGGTCGGTTATCTATGAGAGGCAAATGTGCTTAGTTGCCCGATGCCGTGCCTTGGCTCGAGCTGTCAGATGCCGTGCCGGACGCGGTTCCGCTCGAGCTGTTGGTGTTGCTACTGTCTGCTGCACTCGTTCCCGAAGTGGTGTCGCTCGTCTGGCCTCCCGTGTTCGGCTGTGAACCGTCAGTTGTTTGGCTTGAGTTGGTCGTGTCGGACGGCGTGCCACTGTTGGCCGTAGAGGAATCGGTGCCCTGCGATTGGTTTTGGGTGTTCGAGGACGAATCGGCAGAGGTAGAACCGTCTTGCGTATCGTCCGTCTGTGCCTGCTGATCCTGCGACTGGGTGTTGCCATTTGCATCGCTCTCGGTCGTGCGCGACGAAAGGATTGGCTCGGGGCGCTCGCCCAGACCCTCACCGGCGGTGGTTATAAGGATGGCGCCGGCGCAGGCGATGACCGCGACGATGGCGATGGCGATCGAGAAGACGATGACCTTCTTTTGCGTCTGGCTGCGCTCTGCCGCCGCCTTGGCACGCAAGCTGTTGGGGGCAACGCGCGCCGTGGTCGCGCGCCCAGCAACCTGGCGCATCTCCTGCGTAGTCGCGGCGCCGCCCAGGTGCTCCTCGGCATTAAGCTCAACGGGCTCATAGGCGCCGGCGGGGTAGTCGACGTCGGCGTGCGTACCTTTGAGGGCTTTGGCGCTGGCAGAGATAAAGTGGCGGTAAACCTGTGAGGACACAACAGTGATGACCGAGCTCACGGCGGCGCCAATTACTGAACCAGCGATACCAATCTTGGAAGCAAGCGCGACGCTTGTGGCGGCGGCTGCGGCGCCAGCGATGATCTGGGGAATGGAAATGTCGTCGAAAAGGCCCTTTTTGGGCGCGATGGCCATGGTCTGTCCGATGGAATGGTTTTCGTGCACGCCGTTGTTGAGCGCGGCCGGTGTCATGACGCGCGTGCGCGGCGCGTCGGTGTACTTGGTTGTCATACGGGGTCCTCCCGGTGTAAATCTGCTTCGTTTCGTGTAGCCATCAGGGTACCCACCAGATGTGAATCATACGTGACATTTAACAGATACCATGGTTGATTTCCGATCTCAGCCGAACACATTGAGCAGATAGGCCGTTCCCGCAG
>UQNB01000059.1 GCA_900542235.1 uncultured Collinsella sp. | reverse complement strand
CGGATGGCGCCGCCCACGCAGGTGGCGGCACCGCCGAAGGGCTCGATCTCGGTCGGGTGGTTGTGGGTCTCGTTCTTAAAGAGGAACAGCCAGTCCTGGTCCTCGCCATCGACATCGACCTTCACCTTGACGGTGCAGGCGTTGATCTCCTCGGACTCATCGATATCGGTCATGACGCCGGTCTTCTTAAGATACTTGGCGCCGATGGTGCCCATGTCCATGAGGCAGACGGGCTTGGCGTCGCGACCGAGCTCGTGGCGCATCTCCATGTAGCGGTCGAAGGCCTGCTGCACCACGGCGTCGTCGATCGTCACGTCGTCCAGGACGGTGCCGAAGGTGGTGTGGCGGCAGTGGTCGGACCAATAGGTGTCGATCACGCGGATCTCGGTGATGGTGGGGTCGCGGTCTTCATCGCGGAAGTACTGCTGGCAGAAGGCAATGTCCGCCTCGTCCATGGCAAGACCGCGCTCGGAGATAAAGGCGGCAAGGTCGGCCTCGTCGAGCTCGCGGAAGCCGTCGAGCACTTCGACGGGCGCGGGCTCGGGGGTCTCCATGTGCAGCGTCTCGGGCAGGTCGAGCGAGGCGATGCGGGCCTCGACGGGGTTTACCACGTAGTGCTTGATGGACTCGATGGCGGCCTCGTCCAGGGCGCCCGAGATCATATAGACCTTGGCGGAGCGTACGGCAGGGCGCTCGCCCTGGCTGATGAGCTGCACGCACTCGCTGGCGGAGTCAGCGCGCTGGTCAAACTGGCCAGGCAGGAATTCGACGGCAAAGACGGTGCCATCGCTTGCGGGGAGCTCGTCGTAGGTCACATCGACCTGGGGCTCGCTAAAGACGGTCGGCACGCAGGAGCGGAAAAGCTCCTCGTCGATGCCCTCGACGTCGTAGCGGTTGATAATCCTCAGGGCCTCGATGCCCTTGATGCCGAGAATCTCGGTCAGCTCGCCCTTGAGCTGCTGAGCCTCGACGTCGAACCCGGGTTTCTTCTCCACGTAGATACGAGAGACCATTGGTTCCTGCCTTCCTGATCGGTTGGGCGTACGGTGCGGTATGCGGCAGCGGTCGGTTTGCGGGGCAAGCCTCGCGGTCGCCTTGAGCCGCATACTTTTAAACCTCACTATGATACGACAGCTCGTGGCGCGTTGAGGACGGCGAGGGTGCTACAGTGGAGCGCAAACAAGAGAAAGGCATCACATGGCATTTGTTTCGCTCGCCATCATCGCACTCGTGGCCTTTGCAAGCCCCTTCATCGCCTCGGCGATTCCCGGAAAACCCGTTCCCGAGACGGTCTTTTTGCTCGTGTTTGGCGCGGTGCTGGGACCTCATATGCTCGGCATTATCCATGTGGATGCCGAGGTCTCGCTCGTGTCCGAGCTCGGCCTGGCCTTTTTGTTCCTGCTTGCCGGCTTTGAGATCGATCCCAAGAACATCACGGGCATCGAGGGGCGTTACGGCATGGCGACGTGGGTCGTCACGTTTGGCATCGCCTGGCTTGCCGTGCGCTTTACCCCGTGGTTTTCGGTCAGTCATTTTGATGGCATCGCCGTGACGCTGGCGTTGACCTCGACGGCGCTTGGGGCGCTCATGCCCATCTTGCGCGAGCGGTCGCTTGCCGGGACGCGCGTCGGCGATTCGATTCTTGCCTACGGTACGTGGGGTGAGCTTGGCCCCGTGCTCGCCATGTCGGTGCTGCTGTCTGCCCGTGCGGGTATCGAGACGTTGCTGATCTTGGGCCTGTTCGCCGTGGTGTGTGTGCTGCTTGCCGTGGTCCCCAGCCGCTCCAAGCGTATCGGCAGCCGCTTCTTTGCCTTTATTCAGGAGCGCGCCGATACGACTTCCCAAACGTTCGTGCGCCTTACGGTGCTCATCTTGGTCACGCTCGTGGCGTTTTCCGCCATATTTAGCCTCGATATCGTGCTGGGCGCTTTTGCGGCGGGCTTTGTCCTGCGCTATATCATCCCCGAGGGCAACCATACGCTCGAGCTTAAACTCGATGGCCTTGCCTATGGCTTTTTAATCCCGGTGTTCTTTACCGTGTCGGGTGCCAAGATCGACCTGACGGCTGTAGCATCGCGCCCTGGCCTGCTCGTGGGCTTTATCGTGGCGTTGCTGGTTATCCGCGCCGTGCCCATTCTTATTTCTATGAGCATTTGTCCTGCGACGCGCGATGTGTCGGCGTATGGCCGCATTACCGTGGCCCTGTACTGCACCACGGCGCTGCCGATTATCGTCGCCGTGACGAGCGTCGCTGTCAACGCCGGCGCATTATCACAGGGCGTCGCTTCGGTTATGGTGGCGGCCGGCGCCATCACGGTGTTCCTGATGCCACTGCTCGCGCAGCTCTTCTACCGCGTGGTCGATGCCGCGCCGGTTGCCGCCGTGGCAGAGGTTGCCGAGCATCCATCCGATGCGCTCGACATCCTGCGTGCCCATCACGATTTGGCGAGCCTGCTCGCACGCGAGCACGAGCTGCTGACCTCGCATGGTCACGGTCGCACGCTCGACGGCATACCTACCCTTGATTCCATTGCCGACCGCCTCTCGGCCGAGGCGGCAAGCGGGCACATCGATGCCCGTATCGTGGACGCCGCCCATTTGCTGGCCGAAAAGACTTACGGCGACGAGATCGACCCCGGCAAGCTCACCCCGCGTGAGCGCCGCCGCCTGGAGCGCGCCAAGCTCGCCGTGCGCGAATACCGCCGCCGCATGCTGGAGCTTTACGCACACGAAGAGGCCCAGGACGACGACGGCAGGTAGCCAACGTCGCCGCGGAAAATGCATCCCGGAATTGGCGTCTAGAGTGGGATGCGCTTTCCACGAGAAGCCCGTTGCGGAAAGCGCATCCCGGAATCCGGACCCAGAATGGGACATAGTTTCCGAAAGAAGGCTCTGGGGGAAGCTGCGCCCCGTTCTGAGCTGAAATACCGGGACGCAGTTTCCCATACAAACAGAACAAAGGCGCGCCGCCTGCAGTTGATGCAGGAAGCGCGCCTTTTAGTTGAGCAATGTTGAGGCTGGGAGCTGAGGCTTGTGGTCCCTTAAGAGCGGGCAGCTCCGTCGACGGGGAGCACAGCGCCCGTAACGTAGGCGGCCATGTCGCTCGCTAGGAAGACAAAGGCGTTGGCGACATCCTCGGGCTCGCCCATGCGGCCGAGCGGGATGGTAGCGATGATGGGCTTGATGACTTCTTCGGGCAGGTTGGCGACCATGTCGGTCCTGGTTACGCCGGGGGCGACGGCATTGACGCGAATGCCCACGGGGGCGAGCTCGCGTGAGAGCGACTGGACCATGCCGTTGACGGCGAACTTGGACGTGGGATAGCCAACGCCGGAGGGCTGACCGTACTTAGCGACCATCGAGCTCGTGGTGGTGATGGTGCCACCGTGGCCGGCTTCGGTCATGATCTTGGCAGCGGCCTGGTGACCATTAAAGACGGCGACGACGTTGAGGTCCATGACCTTGGCGAACTCCTCGGCCGTGTAGTCCAAAAGGGGCGAGCGCTGGGAGATACCGGCATTGTTGACGACCGTGTCGAGACCGCCCATGTCGGCTGCGGCCTGCGTAAAGGCCTCGGTTACGGCCTCGAGTGAGGTGAGGTTGCACGAACGCCCCCAGATCTTTGCCTCGGGATAGGCGGCGGCGAGCTTCTCAACGGCCGCGTCGGCGGTTTCCTGACGCGAACCAAAGACGGTGACGGCGGCGCCTTCCTCGATAAAACGGCAGGCGATGGCATAGCCGATACCGCGCGTGCCTCCGGTGATGATTGCTTTCTTACCCTCGAGCAACATGGTGCCTCCATTCTTCGGGGGTGGACATACGCAGCACAGCATAACGGCGCGCAAAATCAACTTCGTTCGCATATCGGTAAACGGCACCCTCGGTTGTCAGCGAATGGCCAAGTTGTTCAAACTTTTGCTTGATGAACGCAATGGGCGGTTTCAAACAAAGGGGCTCCCATCCAAACGGACGGGAGCCCCTCAGGTGCTATGTTGTGTGCCAAGGACTGGACTAGTTCGCCATGACGCCTTCGGTCCAGGCCTCGACGTCCTCGATGCGCAGGACGTTGGCGACCTCGGCCACGCAGTCGACGCTGGCAAGCTCGGCGGCGGCAGCCTGGACGTCCTTCTCGAGTGCGCGGTGCGTCAGGAAGATGACCGAGCAGGCATCGCTGACGCCCGACTTGCCGTCCTCGACCTGGTTGATGAGCGAGATCGAGATGTTGTGCTTGGCAAAGATGTCGACCGTCTCGGACAGGGCGCCCACGCGGTCGGCGACCTTCAGGCGCACATAGTACTTGGTCTGGAGCTCGTCCATGGGCTTAAAGGCGAGGTTGTGGCCATAGGGCTCAATCTCGGGCAGCGGAGCCACGCCGCGGCTGATCTGCTCGGAGAGCGACAGGATATCGCCCACGACGGCGCTCGCGGTGGGGAAGGAGCCTGCGCCGGCACCGTAGAACATGGTCTCGCCCACGGCGTCGCCCACCACGTAGACAGCGTTCATGGCGCCGTTGACCTTGGCAAGCATGTGGTCGGCGGGGATCAGCGTGGGATGCACCCGGACGTCGACGCCGGCGTCGGTGTTGCGTGCGATGCCCAGCAGCTTGATGGTGTAGCCGAGCTCGCGGGCCTGGGCAATGTCCTCGGCGCCGATGGTACGGATACCCTGCTGGTAGACATCGTCGGTGGTCACGCGGGTGCCAAAGCCGATGGAAGCGAGGATGGCCGTCTTGCTGGCGGCGTCGAAGCCGTCGACGTCGGCGGACGGGTCGGCCTCGGCATAGCCCTTTGCCTGGGCGTCGGCGAGCACGTCAGCGTAATCGGCGCCCTCGGCGTCCATGCGCGACAGGATGTAGTTGGTGGTGCCGTTGAGAATGCCAGCGATGGTCAGGATCTTGTTGCCCACCAGGTCGTGCTCAAGCGTGCTCACGATGGGGATGCCGCCGCCGCAGCTGGCCTCGCACTTAATCTGCACGCCACACGCGCGCGCCTTCTCGGCAAGCGTCTCGACGTGACGGCCCAGCAGAGCCTTGTTGGCAGAGACGACATGCTTGCCGTGCTCAAAGGCGGTGGTGAAGATCTCGGTTGCGGGATGCTCGCCGCCGATCAGCTCGACGACGATGTCGACGGCGGGGTCGGTGACGACATCGTGCCAGTCACTCGTAAAGGCCTCGCGCTCAATACCGGCTGCCTCGGCCTGCTCCCAGGCAAGCGCGCAGGCGCGGGTCAGCTTAAGGTCGATGCCGTAGGCGGCCAGGTACTCATCGTGGTGGCTCTTGATCAGACGGGCCACGCCGCCGCCGACGGTCCCCAGACCGATCAGACCGACGTTCACGGTGCGCAGGGATTCGCTCATAGATAGCTCCTTCGTGCATCTTATGGATGGATTAACCGCTTAAAGGTTGAGTGCATTCTAGCGTGAACCGAGGGCGCATGCTCGCCAGGCAACAGGAGTCGCACAAAACGGCACCCCCGAAACGCTGCGGAAACATTGGAAACATGCTCGCTACAAATGAACTTCCGTAACAAACTGTCAACGTTTGCGCCATAAGGTTTGCCCCGTACCGCAAAACAGCCGCACCGCGGCCAGCGAAAAGGGGGACACCATGTTTAGTATCAACAACGCACTGAGCCGTAGGAGTTTCTTGGCAGGAGCCGCGGCGCTCGGCAGCACCGCCGCGCTCGCTGGCTGCTCTTCGAGTGGCTCTGACGGCGGCTCCGCCGATGACGGCAAGACCTTCAAGATCGGTGTTATCGGCCCTCTGACCGGCGCCGCGGCAACCTATGGCGTTTCGGCCGAGAAGGGTGCCAAGCTCGCCGCCGAGGATTTCTCGACCAAGGACCTCAAACTCTCGCTTAAGTCCGAGGACGACGTCGCCGACGGCGAGAAGGCCATCAACGCCTTCAATACCTTGTGCGACTGGGGCATGCAGGCGCTTGTCGGCCCCGTTACCACCGGCGCCGCCGTCGCCGTCTCGGGCGAGATCGCCGACGATATGCTCATGGTCACGCCTTCGGCCTCGTCGCTCGATGTCACCAAGGGAAAGACCACGGTCTTTCAGGTTTGCTTCACCGACCCCACCATGGGCGCCAGCGCCGCGAAGTTCTTGGCCGAGAAGTACGCGGACGCCAAGATCGCCCTGTTCTACAACTCCGGCGATACGTACAGCTCGGGCGTTGCCGACGCCTTTGCCGAGCAGGCCAAGGCATCCAAGCTCGATGTCGTCGATACCGAGACCTTTAAGGACGACTCTTCCACGAGCTTTACCAACCAGCTCACCAAGGCCAAGGAGGCCGGCGCCACGCTTATTTTTGCTCCGATCTATTACACGCCGGCGTCCGTCCTGCTCAAGAACGCCAAGGACATGGGGTACGACATGACGCTTATGGGCACCGACGGCATGGACGGCCTGCTCTCCGTTGAGGGCTTCGATACCTCTCTTGCCGAGGGCGTGCTGCTCATGACCCCGTTCTCTGCTGACGATGAGAAGAACGCCGACTTCGTCAAGGCCTATAAGGACGCCTACGACGAGACGCCCAATCAGTTTGCCGCCGATGCCTATGACTGCGTCCATGCGATTGCCGAGGCTATCGATAAAGCGGGCATCGACATTACGGCTGACGGTGCCGACATTGCCGACGACCTTGCCCGCGCCATGCGCAAGATCAAGATCGAGGGCCTGACGGGCGAGCTGACGTGGAATGACGAGGGCCAGGTCGAAAAGCCCGCTACGGCCTATGTGATCCAGGACGGCAAGTACATCGCCGCCTAAGTGCGCATAAAACGCTACCGGTGAGGCTGTTTTATTCAGGGCGGGGACGCCTGTAACAGAATGGAAACATTACTTTTACACAATAAAGTGGCATTACTGCATAAAATAATAGAAATACGCAGAAATATGGATAAATGAACAAATCCAAAGAAAAGTTGAAATAATCGCCACTTTTCCTAACTAAAGCGTCTACTATTTTGCGAACGCCGAACACGGCGAAGGATGGCCTGTCGGGCAACCAAAACCCGACGAGATTTGAGAGGAGAGCCGCATGTCGAGCCTCACCGGTAAGTCATTGAACCCTGTTATGAATCGCAGGAGCGTTATCGCGAGCGCAGCAGGTCTGGGGGCGATGTCCATTCTAGCTGGCTGCTCCTCCAACGGCGGCGACAGCGGTTCCGCGTCGGGCGACGCTTCGTTTAAGATCGGCACCATCGGCCCGCTGACCGGCGCCAACGCGTCCTACGGCAAGTCCGTTACACAGGCTGTCGAGCTTGGCTGCAAGGATTTCTCGACCAAGGAGCTGCCGCTTGTCAGCAAGGCCGAGGACGACCAGGCTGACGGCGAGAAGGCCGTCAACGCCTTCAACACCCTGCTCGACTGGGGCATGCAGGCCCTCGTCGGTCCGACCACCACGGGTGCGTCGGTCGCCGTTGCCGCCGAGTGCGGCAACGACCCCGAGACGTTCATGATCACCCCGTCCGCGTCCTCCGAGGACGTTACCAAGGGCAAGGATTGCGTCTTCCAGGTTTGCTTTACCGACCCCAACCAAGGTGTCAACGCTGCCAAGTTCCTGGCAGAGAAGTATGCGAACGAGAAGTTCGTGCTGTTCTATAACTCCGGCGATGCCTATTCTTCGGGCATCGCAGATTCCTTTAAGGCCCAGGCCGCTAAGTCTAAGCTTGAGATTGTCGACGAGGAGACCTTTAAGGACGACTCCGCCACGAGCTTTACCAACCAGCTGACCAAGGCCAAGCAGGCAGACGCCACCATGATCTTTGCGCCGATCTACTACACGCCGGCGTCCGTCCTGCTCAAGAACGCCAAGGACATGGGCTACGACGTCAAGATGATGGGCTGCGACGGCATGGACGGCATCCTGGGCGTTGAGGGCTTCGACACCTCTCTTGCCGAGGGCCTGCTGCTTATGACCCCGTTCTCCGCCGACGACGAGAAGAACGCCGACTTCGTCAACGCTTACAAGGATAAGTACGGTGATACCCCCGACCAGTTTGCCGCCGACGCCTACGACGGCGTGCATGCTGTGGTCGAGGCTCTCAAGGAGGCCGGCCTGGGCGTCGACGCCGACCCCACCGAGGTTGCCGAGAAGCTGCCTAAGGCTATGCTCAAGATTACTGTTGACGGCCTGACTGGCAAGCTCTCCTGGAACGACAAGGGTCAGGTCCAGAAGGACCCGACGGCGTACGTCATTACCGACGGCAAGTACGTACAGGCCTAATAGGCCGCCTTACATAGAGCGGTTTTGATCCCAAGCAGGGGAGGTTTTGGCCTTCCCTGCTTGCTTGGTATCTAGGGACGATGTAACGTCCCTGTTTCATACATCAACTGGAAACCTATTCGAAAGGGGGATGTGGAACATGACGGTCTTTATCCAATACCTGGTCAACGGCCTGTCCATGGGCAGCGTCTACGCCATCATCGCGTTGGGCTACACCATGGTCTACGGTATCGCCAAGATGCTCAACTTCGCTCACGGCGACGTCATCATGGTCGGTGCCTATGTCTCGTTCTGCGCCACGTCGTATCTCGGCCTCCCGGGCTGGGCATCTGTAGTTCTCTCTTGTGTGGTCTGCACGGTTCTCGGTGTTCTCATCGAGGGTCTGGCATACAAGCCGCTGCGTCAGGCGGGCCCGCTGGCCGTTCTGATCACGGCCATCGGCGTGTCCTACTTCCTGCAGAACGCCGCGCAGCTCCTGTGGGGCGCCACGCCCAAGAACTTCACTTCGCTCGTCACCTTCCCGGTGCCGGAGTTCTTGGCCAAGTTCAACGTAAGCGCCGTTTCGCTCGTCACCATCGTCGCCTGCCTGGTTATCATGGCCGGTCTGATGTTCTTTACAGGTAAGACCAAGATGGGCAAGGCCATGCGCGCCGTGTCCGAGGACAAGTCCGCCGCTCAGCTCATGGGCATCAACGTCAACCGCACTATTTCGATGACCTTTGCCATCGGCTCCGCCCTTGCCGCCATCGCCGGCGTGCTCCTGTGCTCCTACTCGCCGGTCCTGCAGCCCACCACGGGCGCCATGCCTGGCATTAAGGCCTTCGACGCCGCCGTCTTCGGCGGCATCGGCTCCATCCCCGGTGCCTTTGTCGGTGGCATTCTCATCGGCATCATCGAAGCGATGGCGCAGGCTTACATTTCCACGAGCCTTGCCAACTCCATCGTCTTTGGTGTTTTGATCATCGTCCTGCTCGTCAAGCCTGCCGGCCTCTTGGGCAAGTACGTCCCCGAGAAGGTGTAGGTGAGCGTTATGAAGTTCCTTAAAGACAAGCAGACGCGTCACGACTTTGTCACGTACGCCATGTGCATCGTGGCATTCGCCATCGTGTTCTTTATGCAGTCCAACCATATGATCCCGCGCATGATCGCCGGCCAGTTGGTTCCCATCACGGCCTACATCGTTATGGCCATCTCGCTCAACCTCGTTGTCGGCATCGCGGGCGACTTGTCGCTGGGCCACGCGGGCTTTATGAGCGTCGGCGCCTATACGGGCATCGTTACCGCGGTTGCCCTCGAGAGCGCCGTCCCCTCCGATCCAATACGTCTTGTCATCAGCATTGTGGTCGGCGCTATCGCCGCTGCCATCTTGGGCTTCTTGATCGGTATCCCGGTCCTGCGCCTGAGCGGCGACTATCTGGCCATCGTGACCCTGGCTTTTGGCGAGATCATCAAAGAGATCGTCACCTGCCTCATTGTGGGTGTCGACTCCCGCGGCCTGCATGTGATCTTTAACATCACGGGCAACTCCACGATCGACGACCTGCACCTGCTCGAGGACGGCACCGCCATCATCAAGGGCGCCCAGGGTGCCTCGGGCGTGTCGACGTACTCGACCTTCCTCGCCGGTGCCATCCTGGTCATGGTCGCGCTCGTGATTGTACTCAACCTGGTGCGCAGCCGTACCGGCCGTGCCATCATGGCCGTGCGCGATAACAAGATTGCAGCCGAGTCCGTAGGCATCTCCGTCACCGAGTACCGCATGATCGCTTTCGTGGTTTCCGCTGCCCTCGCCGGTGCTGCCGGAGCTCTCTTCGGCGGTAACTTCTCGCAGCTCTCCGCCACCAAGTTCGACTTCAACACGTCGATCCTCATCCTGGTGTTCGTGGTCCTGGGCGGTCTGGGCAACATGCGCGGCTCCGTCATCGCGGCGGCGTTGCTCACGGTGCTTCCTGAGCTGCTCCGTCAGTTCTCGGACTACCGCATGCTCATCTACGCCATCGTGCTGATCCTGGTCATGATCTTTACCAACAACCCGCAGCTCAAGGCGTTCTTCGGTCGCGTCAAGGACCGTTTTGCTTCCAAGAAGGAGGTGGCAGCCGATGCCCAGTAAATTTGAGTTCAACAAGGGCAAGATGGTCCCGTATCCTTCTGGCGCCATCGTTCCCGATCGCGACCTGGGCCAGCGCCCGGCGCTCGAGTGCATCCACCTGGGCATTGAGTTCGGTGGCCTTAAGGCAGTCGACGACTTTAGCCTGACTATCGGCAAGACCGAGATCGCCGGCCTGATCGGCCCCAATGGTGCCGGTAAGACCACGGTCTTCAACCTGCTCACCAAGGTGTACCAGCCCACGCACGGCACCATCCTGCTCGACGGTGAGGACACCTCGGGCAAGTCGGTCTACCAGGTCAACCGCATGGGTATTGCCCGCACCTTCCAAAACATCCGCCTGTTTAACACCATGACGGTGGAGGATAACGTTAAGGTCGGCCTGCATAACCAGGAGCGTTACTCCGGCTTTGAGGGCGTGCTGCGCCTGCCGACGTATTGGAAGCACGAGAAGGCCGCCCACGAGCGCGCCATGGAGCTGCTGTCCATCTTTGATATGGAGCATCTGGCAAATGAGCAGGCCGGCTCGCTGCCTTACGGCGCTCAGCGTCGTTTGGAGATCGTCCGTGCGCTTGCCACCAACCCCAAGCTGCTGCTGCTCGACGAGCCTGCCGCCGGCATGAACCCGTCCGAGACCGCCGAGCTCATGGAGAACATCGTCAAGATTCGTGACACCTTCGGCATCGCCATCATGCTTATCGAGCACGACATGTCGCTCGTTATGAACATCTGTGAGGGCATCTGCGTGCTCAACTTTGGTAAGGTCATCGCCAAGGGCACGGCCGAGGAAATCCAGAACAACGACGCCGTTATCGAGGCGTATCTGGGCAAGCAGGATAAGGGGGAGAACTAAATGGCAGAGCCGATGCTTTCCGTCTACAACATCAACGTCTGGTACGGTGCCATCCACGCCATCAAGGACATCTCCTTTAACGTCAACGAGGGCGAGATCGTGGCTCTGATCGGTGCGAACGGTGCCGGCAAGTCCACAACGCTCAAGACCGTCTCGGGCCTGCTGCGCTCCAAGACCGGCTCCATCAAGTTTATGGGCGAGGACATTACTCATACGCCCGCCGATAAGCTGGTTGGTAAGGGCCTGGCCCAGGTGCCCGAGGGCCGTCGCGCCTTTTTGCAGATGACGGTCGAGGAGAACCTGGAGATGGGCGCCTACACGCAGCCCAAGTCCACGGTTGCTCCGGGCCTTGAGCGCGTCTACGAGCAGTTCCCGCGCCTGAAGGAGCGCCGTCGCCAGGTCGCCGGCACCCTTTCGGGTGGCGAGCAGCAGATGCTCGTTATGGGCCGCGCCCTTATGAGTAACCCCAAACTGCTTATGCTCGACGAACCTTCCATGGGTCTGGCGCCGATTCTGATTGAGCAGATCTTCCAGATTGTCGAGGACCTGCACAAGGCCGGCACCACGGTGCTTCTGGTCGAGCAGAACGCGCAGATGGCGCTCTCGATCGCCACACGCGGCTACGTGCTCGAGACCGGCAAGATCACCATGACCGGCACCGGCCAAGAGCTCCTGCACGACGATAACGTCCGCAAGGCCTATCTCGGTGGCTAGGAGGTTCCGCCGTTCTACCGAACGGCGGACCGGCCGACGCTGCGCGGGCACCAGAGCGACAACTTGTCATTCAAAGAGGGCGGCATGACCAGAAGGTCTATGCCGCCCTCTTTTCATGCCAATTTGTTCGCTCTGGCGCCCGCTCGCTGTCCGTCCTCTGCCTGCGGCGTTGCTTTGGTTCTGACATTTGGGGTAGTCGCTGGGGACGTTCTTGAATGACTAGTCGTTTAAGAACGTCCATTACAGTCGAA
>UQNB01000058.1 GCA_900542235.1 uncultured Collinsella sp. | reverse complement strand
AAGCGCGGCGGCAGCTCCCGTCGCCCCGGTGACGGCGGCGGCAAGCGCAAATAGCATACGCATCGCCCACTAGAGCGAGGTGAACCAAGGGCCCCGAGCAACTACGCTCGGGGCCCTTTTTGTTTGCCGTATCCGATCGCTAGTTCAAATGTGATTTCCTCGGGAATGCATCTAGAAGATGCCGTGGGCCTGTTTCCTGCCATGCGGCAATGGGTCCCATGGGGTGTGCCGTGCATTTTTTGGAGTATTCAGCAGCTCTAGCTGGCTGCATACGATTCGGTATTGCCAACGGTGGCCTTCAGATACCCCCTATGAGCGTTTTGAGTTAGATTTCGCCGTTTTTCGAAGCAAAGGTACGTCATTCTCGCTATGTCGGAACCCTAAATGACGCAGCGCCCTACAGTTTTGCTCGCCCGCGGCGGTGCTGGCGCGGTCACGTTGCAGAATACTCCGTTTTTTGCACGGGCCAGGATGGGGTACCTCAGGAGAACACGGCGGTATCCCGTAAATATATACAATCTGTACCGTAATTTATACAAAACGAAGAGGCAGACAGCGTAGGGTGGGTGCATTGGGGTGCTTGGTGTACCAAAACGGGGATCCCATGCGCCGTATACTCTGTCTGAATGTGAAAACGGCTTGACGCGTTGCCTGGCGTAGGGGGAGGGTGCCTTGATGAGCGTATTCGAAATTGTGTTTAGTCCGACGGGTGGAACGCGGAAGGTGTCTGGCCTTGTGGCCGGGGCACTGGACAAGAATACCGTTACCGTCGATCTGACCGATAGCGGGTTGGATTTCCACGAGGTCTCGATGACGAAGGACGACGTGGCTGTTATCTCCGTGCCAGCGTATGCCGGCAGAGTCCCTGCCATGGCGGTCGACCGACTGAACATGGTTCACGGCAACGGGGCTCGGACTGTTTTGGTTTGTGTATACGGAAACCGCGCGTTTGAGGACACGCTCGTAGAGCTGGAGGACGTTGCGAAGCGCGCCGGATTTAGGGTGGTCGCAGCGGTTTCTGCTATTGCTGAGCATTCCGTTGCTCGTCAGTTTGCTGCTGGGCGACCGGATGCGCAGGATGCGGCGCAGCTCGCAGAGTTTGCGCAGCAAATTCAGCAGAAGCTGTTGGCTGAGGATGCATCCGAGCCCTCTATTCCCGGCAATCGTCCTTATAAACAAGCCAGAGGTCACCGCATGGCACCCGAGGCAACAGAGGATTGCGTCTCCTGCGGTGCATGCGCCGCGGCGTGCCCCGTTTGCGCTATCGACAAGGGCGACCCCAAGCGAGCAGCTGGCGAGGCGTGCATCTCCTGCATGCGCTGCATCGCCGTATGTCCGCGAGGCGCTCGCAAGCTTGATCCCAACAAGCTATCCGCTGTTTCCCAGATGCTGAGCAAGGTTTGCGTCGTGCGGAAGGAATGCGAACTCTTCATCTAGCGCATACGAAATTGGTTCAAAGGGGTCAGAGCAAGGAGTGTCCCTGGGTGCCGGCAGAAAAGGAACGTCCCCAAGTGCTGCCTAAATACCGTTTATCGAAGAAAAAATACCGTTCGCCGGTCATAATGATTGTTCCGGCTTTGGGCTTGTCTACAATAGTTCGCGTAAAAAGAAATGCGGAAGGTTACCGAGTCCCTCGGACGTGGGCCTAACCAAAGTCTTTGAACGGATGTGTCTCTATGGACGCATTCGCTTGATTTTGGTTGGGCTATATTTATGAAGGGACATGCCACCATGGGTTTCTTTTCTCGCCTGATGGGCGGTTCGGATGAGCAGAAGACTGCAACTTCCGAGTTCGAAATCCTCGCTCCTGTTTCCGGCGAGCTTGTTCATCTAGAAAATACCAATGACCCCGCTTTTAGCAGCCGTGCCGTGGGCGATGGCGTTGCCGTGGTTCCCCAAGAGGGAACGGTGCGCGCTCCTGTTTCCGGTACCGTCGCGGCGCTGTTCCCGACCGAGCATGCACTGGGCATCATGTCCGACGACAGCTCTGCTCAGGTGATGCTGCATATCGGAATCGACACTGTTAAACTTGAGGGCAAGGGCTTCCATGCGCTTGTTGCCCAGGGTGACCATGTCGACGCGGGCCAGCCCCTCGTTGAGGTCGATTTTGACGCGGTCCGCGCCGCCGGCTTCGATCCCACGGTCTTCGTTATCGTGTGCGAGCGTTCGGAGAACTCGACTCTTCGTGAGCACGCTTCCGGCCCTGTTGCTGTTAAAGAGCCTGTCGTCTGGCTTTCCGAGTAAATTCTTTTGGTGGGTACCGTGGTTATCAAGCGAGTTTTCAACAATAACGTCGCAATGGTCACTTCGGACGATGGCTCCGAGCTCATTGTCATCGGTCGAGGCCTCTGCTTTGGCCGTCATGCCGGCGACGCTATCGATGAAGCATCGGTCGAAAAGACCTATGCGCTGCAGGAGGGCACTTCTCAGGATTCGCGTACGATTGACCGCTTGGCACATCTTTTGGAGTCCATCCCCACCGTCAACCTCGTGATTTCCGAGGACATTGTTCAGATGCTTCGTCGAGAGCTCAATGTCGATATCAACGACAAGATCCTCATCGCTCTCGCAGACCATATCAGCCTTGCTTTGGAGCGTGAGCGCAAGGGCGTTCCCTGCGAGAACCCGTTGCTGCTCGAGATCCAGCAGTTCTATCGCAAGGAGTACGCGCTTGCGGGCCGTGCGCTGCAGATTGTCAAGGAGTATATGGGCATCCAGATGAGCGAAGAAGAGCAGGGTTTTATTACGCTGCATATCGTCAACGCCACCATGCCGCAACGCTCCGACCGTCTCATCATCTCGGTCCAGCTTGTTCGCGACGTGCTCGCGATTGTTTCCGAGCGCTATGCCACGACCCTCGATGACACCTCGCTGCCTTACGAACGTTTCGTTCGTCACCTGCAGTTTTTCGCACAGCGAGCGCTCGATCCTGCGGCCGGGCAAATCAATGGCGACGCGCTGTTCCGAATCGATGAAACGGCGTACCCGTGCGCATTCTCGTGCGCGGACGCCATAGCCGACCACTTAGCGTCTACCTATAACGTTGTCGTTACCGATGCCGAGAAGAGTTATCTCGCATATCACATTGTTAACCTGCTTGGAGAACCTGGTCTCTAGGCATAACGTGCCCACACATCGATTGATATAAGGCAAGGCTCACGGTCTTGTCCAGGGCACATCTGTCTTAATTTGCGGAAAAGGAAGGGGAGTACCGCTATGACCGCAAAAAAGAAGTTCAATTTCAAAGCGCCGTTGGAGGTGTTCGCGAAGTCAATCGTTCAGCCGATGATGTATCTCTCGGTTGCCGGCATTCTGCTCATCGTGGGCATTATTCTGACCAACAAGACCATCTGCGCTGTGGTCCCCGTGCTGGGCTCCGGTCCGTTCCAGCTTGTGGGCGCCGTTGTCTATCAGTCGCTGATGTTTATCATCAACAACCTCTCGATTCTGTTCTGCGTGGGCATCGCCGGCGCCATGGCAAAGAAGAACAAGGGCCATGCTTCGCTGATCGCCCTGATGTCGTTCTTCCTGTTCCTGCAGGCTAACAACATCGTGCTCAACGCCACCGGCTCTCTTGCCGATGCGAGCGGCATGCTCGGCCTTACCGGAACCGGCCAGGCCACCGTTATGGGCATTCAGGTGCTCGATACCGGCGTGTTTGGCGGCATCATCCTTGGTTGCATCACCGGTGCCGTGTTCAACAAGTACTCGAACAAGCAGTTCCCCATTGCCCTTTCGATGTTCTCGGGCGTTCGCTTCCCGTTCCTGATCATGATCATCATTTCCTGGATCATGGGCGCTGGCTTCTGCATCGTTTGGCCTCCGGTTCAGGGTGCCATCTCCTCCGTTGCCGGCATCATTAAGGAGTCGGGCAACATCGGTCTGTTTATCTACGGCATGCTCAACAAGCTGCTCGTTCCCACCGGTCTGCACCACCTCATCTACACCCCGTTCCAGTTCTCCGATGTGGGCGGCACCCTTACGCTGGGCGATCAGGTTATCGCCGGTGCCTATCCTATCCGTGTCGCCGAGATGGCAATGACGGGCCAGCCCTTCTCCGATAGCACCTACTTCAACAGCTACACCTTCAACAACCTGTGGCCCTACATCGGTATCGGTCTCGCCTTTATCTTCACCGCTTACAAGGGGAACAAGGATAAGACCAAGGCCGTTATCATCCCGCTGATCATCACCGCCGTGCTTTCCTGCGTGACCGAGCCCATGGACTTCCTCTTTGTCTTTGCCGCTCCCGTGCTCTTTGTCGTTCACTCGGTTCTTTCCGGCATCTTCCTGGTCCTGCTCAAGGTCCTCTCCGTGCCCGCTTCGACTGCAGGCGGCATCATCAACATCGTGGTTTCCAACCTGGTCCTCGGTGTCGATAAGACCAACTGGCCGGTCATGCTGGTGCTTGGAGTCGTCAACGCCGCTCTGTACTTCTTCCTCTTCACCTTCCTTATCAAGAAGCTCAACCTCCACACGCCTGGTCGCGAGGAAGAGTCCGAGCTTGCTGAGTCCGTTGCCGAGGGCGAGGCCGCCGCGTCTGTCGCGGTGAAGCAGGGCGCTGTTGCCGCGGCCCCCGCAGAGGGCGTCGATGCAGGTATTGCCGACCTGGTCGCAGGTCTTGGTGGCAAGGACAACATCGAGGAGCTCGAGAACTGCTTTACGCGTCTCCGCGTGAACGTTAAGAACCCGGACCTCATCAATGAGGACCTCATCAACCACGTGCCCAACAGCGGCATCAACCGCAACGGCAATAATATCCAGATCATCTTTGGCATGAAGGTCGCCGAGATGCGCGACAAGGTCGAAAACGCAATTGAGAAGGAGCAGTAAACAATGATCATTACTCTGTGTGGTGGCGGATCCACCTTTACCCCCGGCATCGTCAAGTCCATTGCCCTGCGCAAGGACGAGCTCGACGTTGACGAGATTCGTCTGTACGACATCAACGAGGAGCGCCAGCGCAAGATCGGCGTGCTCGTGGACTGGATTTTGCACGAGGACCTTGGCCTGGACATCAAGCTCACGGTGACCACCGACAAAAAGACGGCTTTTACCGACGCGAGCTTCGTGTTTGCCCAGATGCGCGTGGGCGGCTACGCCATGCGCGAGCAGGACGAGAAGATTCCGCTGCGTCACGGTTGCGTGGGTCAGGAGACCTGCGGTTGCGGCGGCCTTGCCTACGGCATGCGCACCATCTTCCCCATGGTCGAGCTGATCGATGACGTCGAGAAGTACGCCAAGAAGGACTACTGGATTCTCAACTACTCCAACCCCGCTGCCATCGTGTCTGAGGGCTGCCGCGTCCTGCGCCCCAACGCTCGTATCATCAACATCTGCGACATGCCGATCGCGATCATCGACGTGGTGTGCGCCGCGCTCGATATCGACAAGAAGGATGTCGAGTACGACTACTTCGGCCTCAACCACTTTGGCTGGTTCACCTCGATTCGCCACAAGGGCGAGGAGGTCCTGCCGCAGCTGCGTGAGTACATCAAGGAGCACGAGATTCTGCTGCCCGATTCGTACCTCAAGGGCATGAGCTCGCTGATGTCCAAGAAGCCCGAGGAGGCCACCGACGAGCATCCCGAGCAGAACCGTCACACCAAGGGCAGCTGGTACTACGTCTGGAAGGGCGAGTACGAGATCATGGAGTGCTTCCCGGAGTACCTGCCCAACACCTATCTGAACTACTACCTGCAGCAGAAGGAGTTCGTCGAGCATTCCAACCCCGAGCGCACCCGTGCAAACGAGGTCGAGGAGACGCGCGAGAAGAACCTCTTTGATGGTATCGATCACTACGAGAAGACGGGCGAGATCGACGAGAGCACGTTCTATGCGGGCAGCCACGGCGACTGGATTGCCGACCTGGCTATCGCTCTGAAGAACGATACCAAGCAGCGCTTCCTGGTCATTTGCGAGAACAAGGGCGCTATCCCCAACATGCCCTACGACGCCATGGTCGAGCTGCCTGCCTACATTGGCAAGAACGGCCCCGAGGTCATCAGCCGCGACAACATCCCGCTGTTCCAGCAGGGTCTTATGATGCAGCAGCTGAACTCCGAGAAGCTCGTGGTCGAGGCCACGATCGAGGGTTCGTACGAGAAGGCACTCAAGGCCTTTACGCTCAACAAGACCGTGCCGTCGATGAAGGTCGCCAAGGAGGTTCTCGACGACATGATCGAGGCCAACAAGGACTTCTGGCCCGAGCTTAGCTAGAGCTAGAAGGCCGCTGGCGCAAAAGAGTCACTGACGGCACAATTTGAACAATGCCCCGTTCACGTATTTGCGTGGACGGGGCATTGCCGTTTGGTGAGAAGGGCGACAGGTTCATATGCACCAACTTGGTAGAAATCTACCTTTGGAGTGGAGCAGATGTGGTATTCTATCTGCGGGGTAATACTTAAGAATACTAAGTAATACCAACGCCGTAGAAACAAACTCCGGATGCGGGCCAATCGGGTTGCCTTCACAGCCCGTCGCCCAGCCGCGTGGCCCGCATCTATCCGCACCACCGTCGTTTCAAAAAGGAAGCGCCATGGCAGAACACATGACCCCGGTTGTCGCGAAGGTCTTGCCCGAGGAAAAGGCGGCCTTCGCGGCGGCAACCCAGCTCGTGGGCACCACGCCGTCCAACGCCATCCGCATGTTTATCGCCGCGTTCAATCGCTGCGGCACCTTCCCGTTCGACATCTCGCCGAGCGGGGCTTTTGGCACTGCGCCCGATTCTCATCAACAATGACTGTCCCCAAGTGCCGGGTTTTGAGGAGGTTGGCATGCTCAATGCGATAGCGTGGGCGCTTGCCTGTTTTGGCGTTGTCGCGGCAGATATTGCCCTGAGCGTGGTTCTGTTTTCTGTTCTCGATGCCGTGTCGGTGCTGACGGGCTATCCGATCGACAACCTCGATGTCCAATGGTTCCAGGCTGCCGCTCAGACGGCGTCGTTTTTGATGGCGCTGCTGTGGTGGCGCTATCTGTGGCCCCGCTCCTTCATGGCGCGCCGGCAAGGTGAGCGCCCGCTCGGCGGGGGAGCAAATGCTGCATGGAGGCGCATCGCATGCGTTGTCGTGATCGGCCTATCCATGCAGGTGGTCATTAGCTACCTATGCGACGGCGTGCTGTCACTGCTGCCCGAGGTTGCGGCAGACTATAGCGAGCTCGTCGAGGAAACAGGCATGGGCGATACCAACCTTCTTGCCGTCCTGACCACGGTGCTCGGCGCTCCGTTTTGCGAGGAGTTGCTGGTGCGCGGTATCATTTTTGAGTTCTCACTGCGTGCGTTTAATCCACAGTGCCGTCCGCTCTGGAAGCGCCGACGCCGCGCGAGCGCGCAAGACAGCGCCATAGTGCCCTGGGCGGCCCCGAGCGCGCGGGGTATCGCCGCGGCAATCGTGCTGCAGGCGGCAATCTTCGGTTTTATGCACATGAACTGGGTGCAGGGCTGCTATGCGGGTGCCGCCGGCCTCATCTTTGGCTGGGTGCTCGTGACCACCGGAAAGCTCCGCTACACGATCCTGCTGCACTTTGCCTTTAACGCCGGGTCGTACCTGATGGGTCTGTTGTGGTTTGTGAACACACCGCTCGACGTGGTAATCACGGTCGCTATCGCCGGCGTCATCCTCGTTGAGGCTATGCGCTCGCTGCGCCACGCGTGTGGGATGGGCGCAGCGAGCGCGCCGCTGCCCTAGTTGCGACGCCCGCCTCCGTTGGCGCCCTGACGCCCCTGAGCTGCACGGTTGCGACCGGCAGTGTTCTGTGCACGCGACATGCCGCCGTGCCCCTTGCTGCCTTTGGGTCCCTTGCCGCCAGCGCCACCGTGGGCCTTGCCGCCCTTCTTGCCGGTGCCATGGCCACCGCCAGCAGACGTCTCGCCCGGGCGCGGCGGCACGGGACGGATCAGGCAATGCTTGGTGTAGCCGATCAGGTCACGACGCCCGGCTTTCTCCAGCGCCTCACGCACCAGCTTGTAGTTCTCGGGTTTGCGGTACTGAATCAGCGCGCGCTGCATGGCCTTTTCGTGCGGGTCGCGCGCCACATAGATCGGCTCCATGGTGCGTGGGTCCACGCCGGTGTAGTACATGCAGGTCGACATGGTGGACGGCGTGGGGTAGAAGTCCTGCACCTGCTCGGGCATGTAACCCATGTCGCGCACGGCTTCGGCAAGGTCCACGGCCTCCTTCATCGTCGAGCCGGGGTGGCTTGAGATCAGGTACGGCACTACATACTGCTTGAGTCCGTATTCGCGGTTCAGGCGTTCAAATTTACGACAGAACGCGTCATAGACGGCGCGGCTCGGCTTGCCCATTACGGAGAGCACCGCGTCGCTCACGTGCTCGGGCGCTACACGCAGCTGGCCCGAGACATGGTGCTCCAGTAGCTCGCGCAAAAACTCGTCCGAGGCGTCGGCCATAGTGTAGTCAAAGCGGATGCCGCTGCGGACGAAAACCTTCTTGACGCCCGGCAGCTGGCGCAGGTCGCGCAACAGCTGCGTGTAGCCGCTCTCGTCGACCACCATGTTCTTGCACACGCTCGGCCACAGGCAGCGCTTGTTCTTGCATACGCCGTGTTTGAGCTGCTTGTCACAGGCCGGGCGGCTAAAGTTAGCCGTCGGTCCGCCCACGTCGTTGATATAGCCCTTAAACTCGGGATCGTGCGTGAGCAGCTCGGCCTCGCGCATGATCGAGTCGTGGCTGCGCATCTGCAGCACGCGACCCTGGTGGAAGGTGAGGGCGCAAAACGAGCACTCGCCAAAACAGCCGCGGTTGGAGCTAATGGAAAATTTGATCTCGGCAAAGGCCGGTACGCCGCCCGCCGCGTCGTAGTCGGGATGCCAATCGCGTGCGTAGGGGAGTTCGGCCACCTCGTCCATCTCGTCGGTGGTGAGCGTCGCCGACGGCGGGTTCTGCACCACATAGACGCTGTTGGGGTAGGGCTCTACCAGACGATGCCCGGTGATGGGGTCCATGTTCTGCTGCTGCACGTTAAAGCTGCGCGCGTAGTTGAGCTTGTCGGCGGCAAGGTCGTCCCAGCCGGGCAGCAGGTCGTAGTCGTAGACCTCGTCGAGCGAGTTGGTGCGGTAGACGGTGCCGTTGATGTAGGTGATTTGGCCGACGGGCAGGCCCGCGTCGAGCGCGTCGGCAATCTCGACAATCGCGTGCTCGCCCATGCCGTAGATGAGGATGTCGGCGCCCGAGTCGAGCAGTACCGAGCGCTTGAGCTTATCTTGCCAGTAATCATAGTGTGCCAGACGGCGCAGGCTCGCCTCGATGCCGCCGATGATGATGGGGGCGTCCTTGAACGTCTGGCGGATGAGGTTGCCGTAGACCGTGACGGCGCGATTGGGTCGGTGCCCCTCTTTACCGCCAGGGGTGTAGGCATCGGTGTGGCGACGATGCTTGGTCACCGAGTAGTGGTTGACCATGGAGTCCATGTTGCCGGCGCTGACGAGAAAGCCCAGGCGCGGCTCGCCGAGCACAGTTATGCTAGCGGGATCGGTCCAGTCGGGCTGGCAGATGATGCCCACTTTGTAGCCGTGCGCGTCGAGGACGCGGCTGATGATGGCCATGCCAAAGCTGGGGTGGTCCACGTAGGCGTCGCCGCAAATGTAGACAAAGTCGCATTGGTCCCAGCCGCGCCGGGTCATATCGGCACGGGAGATCGGTAAAAATTCAGGCATAGCTGCCTCCTGATGAAAAATTGCGGAGTCCACAAAGGCTCCCCTGCCAGGGGAGCTGGGCATGCGCGGGGCGCGAGTCCTGCGCCTTACCGCCGCGCTTTTGCTGCTGGCCCTGTTTGCCCTGCTGACTGCGCTGGTTATTCTGAGCGTGCTGAGGCTTTTTTGCCACGATCCCTCCCGGTGTTTGTATGCTGCACGTAATTGTAACCAGTCTTTTTGGGACGGGGCTAAAAAGACTGGTGGAGTACATGAGCTGGCGGATCGGCGCGTCGATGCGGGTGTCGGCGCCACGCCCGCCGTTTGTTTCCAGACTGTGTATCCCCGTGTCGAAGGGGTCGTCTCGCGCGCACGCCATGTTGTCAATGGGTTACAGTATGAACGGCGGCTATGTCTCCGCCAACGCACGAGAGGGTCGTCAACAAGGAGGATGCACGACGATGCAGCGTGCCAAACAGATATCGGAGTCTATTGAGCTGGGCATCATCTTGGCGCTCGCCGGTGGCTTTATGGATGTGTATTCGTACATTGGGCGCGACCATGTTTTCGCAAACGCGCAGACGGGCAACATCCTGCTCGTGGGCGTGAGCATCTCGGAGGGCAATTGGGCGCTTGCGGGGCGCTACTTCTTCCCTGTGGTGTCGTTTGCCGTGGGCATTATGCTTGCCGACCTGGTTCACGAGCGGTTTGGCAGTGTGATTCACTGGCGCCAGGTGACGGTGTTTTTTGAAGCCGTTATCTTGCTGGGCGTGAGCTTTATCCCGGGCGGCGGTTACAACCTGCTCGCCAACTGCCTCACCTCGTTTGCCTGCGGCATGCAGGTCGAGAGCTTCCGCAAGATCCACGGTCACGGCATCGCCACGACCATGTGTATCGGCAACCTCCGTAATGCCTTGCAAAACGTGGACGACTACATCATCACCCACAAGCGCGGCTTTTTGGAAAACGGCCTGCTGTACTTTGGCGTGATCTTTACCTTTGTGTTTGGCGCCGTGTTGGGCAACTGGTGTATTGAGCGCATGGGCCTGCACGCCATCGTCGTGGCGAGCGTGCTGCTGTTTGTCGCGTTTGCCATCATGTTCATCGACCGCGAGCGCGACTTGCGTTTTCGCTGGAAGGTTGCGGCCGAGGCTTGGAAAGAGGGCTGTCGAAAGTAACCGAATGCGGCAAAGGGGTTGTCCCTTTGCCGCAATATTTTTCATCTTCTGTTGAAACGCTTTAACAATTTTGACGTTCTCACGTGTTTTTTGTTTCAAAAGCGTTAGGATGGGACTCATAGCGTGGGGCGTAATGGGTGCCCCGCACACGATGGGAGGCTATCAATGGCTAATCGTTTCGTTCTCAATACCATCTCTTATCATGGTTCCGGCGCTATCAAGGAGATCCCCGGCGAGCTCCAGCGTCGCGGCTACAAGAAGATCTTCGTCTGCTCCGATCCCGACCTGGTCAAGTTTGGCGTTACCGCCAAGGTGACCGACGAGCTCGACGCCGCCGGCATCGCTTGGAGCCTCTACTCCGAGATTAAGCCCAACCCCACTATCCAGAACGTCAAGGACGGCGTCGAGGCCTTCAAGGCCGCCGAGGCTGACGCTATCGTGACCATCGGTGGCGGCTCTTCCATGGACACCGCCAAGGCCATCGGCATCATCATCAACAACCCTGAGTTCGCCGATGTCCGCAGCCTCGAGGGCGTTGCTCCCACCAAGAACCATGCCGTGTTCACTATCGCCGTGCCGACGACCGCCGGTACCGCTGCTGAGGTGACCATCAACTACGTCATCACCGACCCCGAGAAGGTCCGCAAGTTCGTGTGCGTCGACACCAACGACGCCCCTGAGGTCGCCGTCGTCGACCCCGACATGATGGCTTCCATGCCCGCCGGCCTGACCGCCTCCACCGGCATGGACGCTCTAACCCACGCCATCGAGGGCTACACCACCAAGGGCGCTTGGGAGCTCTCCGACATGTTCCACTTTGAGGCTATTAAGCTGATCAGCGAGAACCTGCGCGACTCCGTCGCCGAGGCCAAGTCCGGCCAGCCCGGCTCCGGCCGCGAGGGCATGGCTCTTGGCCAGTATGTCGCCGGCATGGGCTTCTCCAATGTCGGCCTGGGCATCGACCACGCCATGGCTCACACCCTGTCCGCTCACTACGACACCCCGCACGGCGTCGCTTGCGCCATGCTGCTGCCGATCGCCATGGAGTTCAACAAGCCGGTTTGCGCCGAGCGTCTGGCCAAGGTTGCCGTCGCCATGGGCGTTGACACCACGGGCATGAGCACCGACGAGGCCGCCGACGCCGCCATCGCCGCCGTCAAGCAGCTCTCTGCCGACGTGAACATCCCGCACGTCTGCGAGGCCATGAAGGCTGACGAGATCGAGGTCCTGGCCAAGGACGCCATGGCTGACGCCTGCTTCCCGGGTAACCCGCGCGAGGCAACGCTCGACGACGTCATCGAGCTCTTCAAGAAGATCTGCCCGGCTGCTTAACCTGGTTCGGCGGGCCCCGCCCGTTAGCCCCAGAATCGTCCTCGGACATGTCGGAGGCCCCGCTGCGCACTACGTGCGGCGGGGCCT
>UQNB01000057.1 GCA_900542235.1 uncultured Collinsella sp. | reverse complement strand
TCAGCTGGGAGAGCGCGGGCTTTGCAAGCCTGAGGTCAGGGGTTCGATCCCCCTAACCTCCACCATGATGGACCTGTAGCTCAGTTGGTTAGAGCGTCCGGCTGATAACCGGGAGGTCACAAGTTCGAATCTTGTCAGGTCCACCACTTTCTTTCGCAATAAACACCCCAGCGAGAGCCGAGTCGCCGCTGGGGTGTTTATTACTGTCTCCGTGGGGGTTTAGCTCAGCTGGGAGAGCGCGGGCTTTGCAAGCCTGAGGTCAGGGGTTCGATCCCCCTAACCTCCACCATGATGGACCTGTAGCTCAGTTGGTTAGAGCGTCCGGCTGATAACCGGGAGGTCACAAGTTCGAATCTTGTCAGGTCCACCATCAAAACCGTGAAGAGCCCTGGGGCGTTGCCTCGGGGCTTTTTTCTTGTCTGCGATAAATCTCATTTTGGTTTTGTGTGCTGTGCGAAAGATTGGGTAGTATAGCTATTCAATGCGGCGACCCTGCCGCGTGTTAACCGCTACGTACCGGAGGTGTTCCATGGTTCGTGTCGACATAGAGACCATCGTCATGGCCGCCGGTCCCGTGCCATCGCTTATCGTGCTTCGTGAGCGCAGCAGCAAATCGGACTCGCCCGCGCCGCTGCGTTCCCTTTCCATTCAGACTGGTTCGTTTGAGGCTGCGGCAATCAGCCGTGGCATCGATAGCGGCCGAGCCGAGCGCCCGATTACCCATGACCTGCTGCTCGATGCCGTTGACGCCCTGGGTGCCAAGCTCGAGCGTATAGAGATCGTTCGCGCCGAGCCGCCGGTGTTCTACGCGACGATCGTCGTGCTGGCCGATGGCGAGGAGCGCAAGATCGATGCCCGCCCCAGCGATGCCATCGCCCTTGCCGTACGCAGCAATGCTCCCATGTTTGTGGAGGATGACATCATGAATCGCCTGGGCACTGTTTCTACCCACGCCGAGGAAGTCGACGACGAGCAGGAGTTCGAGAAGTTCGACGAGTTCGTCCATACGCTCTCCCCCGATGATTTCTAAATGCGGGGCGGCCAGGATGCGGAGCGTTCGCTGATGGCCGGCGGTATGTCGGCCGAGGCGGCTGCGATCGCCCGCGAGGCCCAGATGCGCTCGGAGGCTTCTGAGGCGGCTCGCATTGCCTATGTGACGCAGGCCCGCACGCTTCGCGAACGCCGCGGCTCGTTTATCAAGATGGTTGTCATCTCCGCCCTTGTCGCGGCGATCTGCTCGCGCCTTCGTGGTACAGTTGGTGCGCTTGGGTTTTCGATCTCTACGGGCCTCGTGATCTGGGGCGTGGTCGATGCGGTAATGCTGACCAGTCAGATCAAGGTGCTCGACAAGCGCGCGATGGATATGATGCGCGCCCGCGACGTTGCCGCCAAGATCGCCGCCGAGGCGCAAGAACTGTAACGATGCCAGACTCGATGGGAAGGTCTAAAGATGGCACAGGATATGCAGGACGCCGGTAACGTCTCCGCCGAGCTCGACGCCATGGTGTGTGACCTGATCGGTGCGTTCTTGGACGACCTGGCCGCCGGTGAAAACCCTGGCGTGGTCGTGGCAATTGAGGATGCCGCTTCCAACCGTTATCTGGCGGCGCTCGATGAGGATGGCGAAGAGGCGTGCCTCGAGGCGGCTACCAACTTTATCTCCGAGCACAAGATGGGTCTTAAGGACGAGGGCCTGGGCCGTATCGCCCGCTATGCCATCGGCTACACCGGCTGCGTTGAGATTGACGGCGGCTATCACGATGCTCTGCTCGTGAGCTTCTTCGAAACCACGCTCGAGAGTGGTTTTTCGGCATACGTGCTGTATGAGGGCATGGGTGCCGGCGATGGTTTTATGTGGAGCGACCCTGAACCTGCAGGTGAGGAAACCCCTCTTATCTAAAATCGCTAAAATAAACGAGTTTTCGGTAAAAGGCTCAATATTCCCGCTGAGCGTTGTGTTGCTGGGCGGGTCGCATACGCGTGCCGTTTGTATATGGATAGAAGATAGGGGAACTACATGCGCGTAGACAATCTGAGGAACATCGCCATCATCGCCCACGTCGACCACGGCAAGACGACGATGGTCGACAAGCTCCTGCGTGCCACGGACGCCTTCCGTGCCAACCAGCAGGTCGAGGACCGCGTTCTGGATTCCAACGACCAGGAGCGCGAGCGCGGCATTACGATTCTCGCCAAGAACATCTCTATCGAGTACAAGGACGTCAAGATCAACGTCATCGACACCCCGGGCCACGCCGACTTCGGCGGCGAGGTCGAGCGCGTGCTGCGTATGGCCGACGGCGCCCTGCTGCTGGTCGACGCCTTTGAGGGCCCCATGCCCCAGACCCGCTTCGTGCTGCGTCACGCTATCGACACCGGCCTTAAGATCATGATCGTCATCAACAAGATCGACCGTCCGGGCGCCAACCCCGAGAAGGCCTACAACGACTGCCTCGACCTTATGGCCGACCTGGGCGCCACCGACGACCAGCTCGAGTTTGCCATGGAGCACGTCATCTACGCCAGCGGCGTCAACGGCTTTGCCCGTCATGATCCCGAGGACGGCAACATGGACATGTACCCGCTGCTCGACATGATCATCGACGACATGCCCGCGCCCGAGGTTGACGAGAACGCCCCGCTCGCCATGCAGTGCGTGACCATCGACCACTCCAACTTCGTTGGTCGTATCGGCATCGGCCGCGTGTACTCCGGCACCATCCATCAGGGCGACCAGATCCTGGTTGTCAAGAACGACGGCTCCAGCGCCACCGCTACCGTCAAGCAGCTCTTTACCTTCGACTACCTGGGCCGTACCGAGTGCCAGGAAGTCGGCGCCGGCGACATCGCCGCTGTCGTGGGTATCGACCGCACCGATATCGGCGATGTCTACACCGATCCCGAGAACCCCGTCGAGCTCGAGCCCATCGAGATCGACCCGCCGACCCTGTCCATCGTCTTTGAGGCTTCGACCTCCCCGCTCGTCGGTCGCGACGGCGACATCGTGGGCGCCCGTCAGCTCAAGGAGCGCCTGTTCAACGAGGCCGAGAACAACGTGACCATGAAGATCGAGGAGCTCGAGGACAAGAGCGGCGTCGAGGTCTCGGGCCGCGGCATCCTGCACCTGTCCGTCCTGATGGAGTCCATGCGCCGCGAGGGCTTTGAGTTCCAGGTCGGCCGTCCCCGCGTTCTGTTTAAGAAGGACGAGAACGGCAACAAGATGGAGCCTGTCGAGCAGGCTGTTGTCGAGTGCCCGGACGAGTACTCGGGCAAGGTCGTTGAGGTCTTCGGTACCTCCGGCGGCATCATGACGAGCATGGATACCTCGGGCATCGTGACGCACCTCGAGTTTAAGATCCCGACCCGCGGCATCATGGGTCTTAAGAACCGCATCATGAACGTCACCCACGGCGAGGGCGTGTTCTACCACACCTTCCTGGAGTACGGTCCCTACGCCGGTGAGATCGGCAACCGTCAGAACGGCGCCATGATCTCCATGACCACCGAGAAGGCCGTTGCCTACGCCCTGGGTACGCTGCAGGAGCGCGGCCAGCTGTTTGTTGAGCCGGGTACCGAGTGCTACGAGGGCATGATCGTGGGCGAGCGCAGCAAGGCAGGCGACATGGTCGTCAACATCGCCCGTACCAAGAACCTGGGCAACCAGCGTTCCTCGACCTCCGACATCTCCGTGCAGCTGGTGCCGCCTCGCACCTTTTCTCTGGAAGAGGCGCTGGAGTACATCGCCGACGACGAGCTGGTCGAGATCACTCCCAAGAACATCCGCCTGCGCAAGCGTCTGCTCAACGCCACCGACCGCAAAAAGGCTGCCGTCCGCGCCGGCCAGGTCAACAAATAGGCGCTGGGCTTTATAGCGACTAACAAGAAAGGGCGTCGACCGCGATGGTCGGCGCCCTTTTTGGTGCAAGGGGACAGGTTCGTTTGCACCACAGCTGGGGCGACTATCCCTCCGATCGGCCTTCCAGTCAAAGTTAAATTGTTTAAACATATACATAATTTCACTGAATATAGCCGGTATGATACAAAACTGTTAACAGGTAAATATCAACTGGTATTAAATTAAAAGACCTCTTTACCTGCGGTTTACATGACTGGTATCTATATTGTATTTTATGCATTGTGGCATAGACGAACCGTCTTAGAAGTTGCTCCCCAGTGGGTTCTTGCAATGCGCTAGGTAGGTTCTCGTTGATGTTGGGGTTTGTGTTCGGTCCGACGATTCGCCGTATTCCACAACGTGTTGTAGGAATTAGGGGACAACTATGGACGCACACCGCTCACGGTCGCTGGGTATGGCGGCCCTGATCTTCATTTTGATTAGCCTCACCGCCGCAGTTTTTCACGGTGCAGCCCCCGTGCGCGCCGAGGATGCGACGACGCCGACGCCGATTGAGATCAACGGCGATACGGCAACGGTTGAGGTCAAGCTGTATACCGATGAGAACCATAATAAGCCTTTGGGTGATACTGCCGTAACGTCTACTTCGAAGCTCTACGGAGCTTTCTCGGCACGGTTCATAAGTGATAAGGCGCCTACGCCTCGGAACTACATCGCTGTCTACGAGCTCCCCGATACCATAGTCGTTGACAAAAACGCCGGTGGCGACCTCATGGAGGGTCCGGAGGCTACTGCCGAAAAGGCTGGTACGTGGGAGATCAAGGACAATAAGGTCATTTTTACGTTTGACAAGAGCTGGCTCGACAAAAACCCTGCGGAAATTTTTGTCGGAGCCAATTTTTCATTTGAGTTAGCAAATAAGAACGCTGGCTCGGACAGCAGTACACCTATCAAGTTCCCCGGTGCGGGATCAATCAATATTCCAACTACGGATGGCGCCGTCAAAGGGGAGAAATCAGGAGCCTTCTCCCAGGGCGCCGATGGCGTGGCCAAAGTTACGTGGACCGTCAAGCTTACCGTCGAATCGTATGCAACGAATGTCAAGTTGACCGATACGCTGGGCGCTAACTTCGACTTTGTGGACGGCAGCTTCACGCTCGATGGCAAGAAGCTCGGTCCGCAGCCGACGGTCGACGGTCAGACTGTGACCATCGACAATCTGGGCAACCTTTCCCAGGGGAAGCACACGATTACGTATGAGACGGTGCTGAAGAGCGGTGTTTCCGCGGGTAACGGCGAGTTTGTCGACGAGCAGGACGCATCCAAGAACACGGCAACGTGGGAGTGGGGCAGCTCGAGCGATCGCCAAAACGGCTCTGTGACTGTTGCTCCCAGCAAGTTTCGCTATGACATGATCAAGAAGTCTGACGGTTCGGGCTCGCCCTCCGATATCTCGTGGACTGTCGCACTCAATCAAGGCGAACTCAAAGTTGATATGAGCGGCTATATGTTCACTGACCGTCTGGATGATAAGCAAACGTATACAGGGGGCTACACGGTTTACAAGGGCAGCTCCGGGTCGGAGGTTCTTGCGACCGGCGCGCTCGATCCGTCGCAGAACTCGTTTTCTTACACGTTCCCGACCGACCTTGCCGACAAGCGCGCCACCTATCGTATCGTCTATCACACCAAGATGAACGACACGAGCTCGTACGACACCGTGCGCAATAACGCGACCATCGAGCGCGAGGGTTCCGTTTCCGGCGCCAGCGAAGGTCAGTTCACGCCGCAGCTGGTCGGTACGCCGATCACTAAGAGGCTCGTGAGCTCCGATGAAGCCGCGACGACGGGTAGAGCGACGTGGGAGACGCGTGTCGCGCTTAAGGCTATTGTCAATGCGGCCAATCCTGGTTTGGTGACGGTGAAGGATACGTTTCAGTCGGCGTGGAAGCAAGAACTTGGTGTTGATGTCAAGTCAATAAAGATCAAGATCGGTGAAACCGATCTGTCTCCAGATGTCGATTGGAAGCTAACTAAAAATGAACTTGTAGATACTCAGGCTAATAAGGTCGTATCGGAGAATGGTAACAAAAGAAACTTCGACCTTGATATCTATGTTAACGACAAGGTGAAGGCCGCCCTCAAGAGCGAGGACTACGCCGTCATCACCTATACCACCACGTCCGAAGCACTATCGGGCTGGTACTCGAACTTCGCATCGGTTACGGTGCCGGGGCAGAACGGTGGTTGGCCGTACTACACCGATAGTCCAATGTATGTTGTCAACAAGGAAACGACGCCCGCGGTCGAGAAGCCGAAAGCTGAGGCGAAGGTGTCTTGGAAGGAGGGCTTCGAATGGAGCGCCGTTGACGGCTCGGACGAGAAGGGCGCATGGATTGTTGAGTGGACGGTGTACGCGAACCGTAACAAGAGCGACGCCGGAGAATATTATGGAGCCGGAAAACTCTACGGTAAATCGCTGAATATCGTTGACAGCCTTCCGGACGGCATGAGCTATGTTGCGGGTTCCGCCACGTACACGCTCGTGCAAAACCCCTACGATCAGCATACGGGGCTTCATCGCGGAAGCGAGGCCAAGGAGGTCGTTACGGGTCAGACGCTTGCCGCCGGCAACGTTAGCGGCAGGGGCAACACGGTCACTTTCTCCATCCCCACGACTAAGCTTGGAAGCTATGCCGGCTACGCGAAACTCACATACAAAACGGCGGTCAAGCGCGACGAACTCGATGTTTCTAAGAATGAGGTGATGTTTACCAACTCCGCATGCGCTAAGTCGGGAGATAAAGAGTTCGACTTCGGTAGCGGTGCCGTCACCATCAAGAACAACGTCATCAAAAAGACCGGTGAGCAGGTCAGTAGTAGCAATCGAATAAAGTACACCATTCTTGTTAACGAATCTGCTGTTGCCCTTAAGAGTGGCACTGACTTCCTTGAGCTCGTCGATACCATGGATGCCAAGTGCACGCTGGTGCCGTCGACGCTTAAGGTCTATGAGCGGGTGAATGGCGCCTGGTCACCGCTGACTGATAAGGACTATTCGTCGAAGATGGAGCAAGTCAATGATGAATCTGGCTCGCGTACGAAGTTGACTCTTGAGGTGCCCGACGAGAAATACCTCAAGGTCGAGTACGAGGTTATCCCGACCGGAAACCCCGGTGAAGAGGTGTCTCTTTCCAATACCGCCAAGCTTACGGGTGTGACGGAAGGCACGGCGATTGACGAGCGAATATGGACCATCCAGAACGCTTCCGCTAGTGCGGGTGGCAATGGTTACGGCATCACGATGACCAAGTACGACGCCCAGCAGGTCGGTGCTACGCTCAAAGGGGCGGAGTTCATGCTCTACAGCGTGGATATGGGTGGGGAGAGCACCAGAGCGTTGTTTGCCACCGCTGAGACCGATGCCAACGGCAAGATATCGTTCGGCACGAGCGACAAGGCGATGAACAGTTGCGTGCTCTACCAGCTCGTGGAGACCAGGGCGCCTGTTGGCTATGCCAAGGCCGATCCCACGTGGATCATGCTCAAGGGCAGCGCGAGTGACGAGGATTATCGAACTGCGCTAGCTAAGGCAAAGACCATCGCCGGCGGTGCGGAGATCATAGGCGATGACAAAAAGGACGAGATTTGGGTCTATGACAATCGTCTAAAGGGAACTGTAACAATTCGGGCTAAGAAAGTGCTTGAAGGGGGCACATTCAAGAAGGGGCAGTTCTCGTTCGCGCTCAAGGACGCCGATGGCAAGGTGCTCCAGACGGTGACCAACGACGCCAAGGGCAACGTCTCCTTCAATGTCGATTACAACAAGGCCGGTACCTACACTTACGCCATCTCTGAGGTCGTCCCCGAGGGCGCCGAGAACAACGTCAAGGACCACATCGCCTACGACACAGTCGGGCACGATGTTACGGTTAACGTGACTATCGACAATGAGCATGAGCAGCTCGACACCGTCGTCACGTATGACAATGGCTCCCGGGAGCCGCCGACTTTTACCAACAGGTACTCGACCACGCTTCCTGAGGCGGGCGGGGCTGGCTTGACTATGACGTATCTGGCTGGTGCATCGCTGCTGTGTTTTGCTGCGACGTGGATGCATGCTCGTCGCCATCGCGATCAAGGTCGAGGTGGTAGCCGTGAGTAGGCTTAACCGCCGCTTGTTGGCTGCCGCGACGATAATCATGGTCGCTATTCTGTCTTTCGCGATTGCCCCTGGGGCGGCCCGTGCTGCCGACACCGGAGCCATTACGGTGGACGGTACGGTTGCGACGCGGTATGACGCGCACCAGCTCTTTTCGGCGACCGTTGTCGACAATGACGATGCTGGCCAAAAAATTGCAACTGACGTAACGTGGACGAATGGCGCGGTTCGTCAAGCCGTTCTTCCGGTGCTTCATGACGCGGGGCTTGATAGCTCGGCCTCGACGGCGCAATCGGCAGCCGAATGGATGAATGCCGACGGACACATGACGACGGCGCTGATGGCAAAACTTGCCAGAGCAATTTGCAAAGTCGGCGTCCCTTCTGTGGCCCTTAACGCGGGCACGGCGGCCGAGCTGCCTTGCGGCTACTGGCTCATCGTCGCCGACGACGACGCCATTTCCCAGAACGAGGCCGGCACCGCGCCGATCATGGCCCTGGTCGGCGGTAGCGCCGTCACCGTCAAGCCCAAGGCCGCGACCCCCAAGGTGGCCAAGCATGTGCTGGAGGACAGCACCGCCGCTTGGCAGAAGGCCGCCGACGCAACGGTCGCCGACGACCTGTACTGGCGTCTCTCGGCCACGGTCCCGGCGGGGCTCACGGCCTACGACACCTATGCGGTGCGGTTCGTCGACACCATGGGCGCGGGGCTCGACCCCTCCAAGGTGGTCGCGAGCGTGCGCGTGTACGTGGCGGCGGGCGCGGACGGCGGCTTTGACGCGGTCCAGGCCGGCAAGGACGGCCGCGCCGGCACCGAGCCCGCGAAGGGCTGGACCGATATCACGGCCCAGTGCGCCACCAAGGTAGCGGCGGACGGAGCCTTCACCGTCCGCACCGGCGACCTCATCGCCGCGCTCGGCGGGGCCGACGCCTTCACCGCGGGCGCCCGCGTGGTCGCCGTGTACAACGCGCCGCTCAACAGCGCATGCAACCACGGCATCGCGAAGGGCAACCCCAACGAGGTCTACCTGCGCTACCCGCGCTCTCCCTTTGCCGACCAGTCCGGCGACGCCGGCTTCACCCGTACGCCGAGCGATGACGCGTGCGCCTACACCTGGGATCTCGCGCTCACCAAGCGCGGCAGCGACGGCGACAAGCCGCTTGCCGGGGCGGTCCTGAGCATCGCCGACGACCGCGGTCGCACACTGGCGGCCGACGGCACGTGGGATGCAGAGGGCAAGGCCACCGTCACCACGGGCGAGGACGGCCGCGTGACCGTCTCGGGCGTGGACTCGGGCAGCCTGGAGGTCCGCGAGCTCAAGGCACCCAAGGGCTACACCGCCTTTGAGGGCACGCGCTCCGTGACGGTCAAGGCCGAGGGCCTGGACGTCGACCAGGTGGCCGCCGCCAAGCCCAAACTCACCATCACGGCCGAGTCGCCCCTGCGCGCCGACAGCGCGGACGGGTCGACGGGCAGCCTGGAGGCGTCGCTCATCAACACGCCCACCGGCACACCCCCTAGCATTACCACCGGAGGCTTTATGCCCTCGACTGGCGATATGGCAATGTACGCCGCGGCCGCCGCAGCGGTCGCCGGAGCCGCGCTCATCGTGGTCGCGCTCCTGGTCAAGCGGGGAGGTGGCAGCCATAAAGAGTAGCTGGCAGCCCCACAGAGAGCGGGGCGAAACGTAGCGAAGTAGATGCTAAGACACAGACAGATGATGACCGATCGAATGAGTTACGAAGTAGAAAGCAGAGGAAAGAAGATGCACATGAACAAGAACATCGCACGCCTGGCAGTAACCGCCGGCCTCACAGCAGCGCTGAGCTTCGGCGGCGTCATGGCCCCGGTGACCATGGCGTTTGCTGAGGGTGACGATACGATCACAATCACGCAGGTCGACAAGAATGGCACGACCAAGTTTAAGGCGTATCAGATCTTTACGGCCAAGGTTGTGGACCAGAACAAATCCAAGGTCGCCTCGGACATTAATTGGGCGAACAATGAGACGAAGGGGGCCGTCATCGGTGTTCTCAAGAAGGTCAAGGGCTCCGGCATTGACGACTCCTCGACCCCCGAGGCCGTCGCGGACTATCTTGCCCAGAACGTGAAGGACACCACTGACGATACCCGCGTGAATAACAACGACCTGCTCTACAAGATCGCGGATGCCGTGGCCAAGGCTTCCACCCAGACGGGTGCTTCCTTCGCTGCTGGCACTCCTTTTACCGCTACGAGCAACGGCTACTACCTCTTTGTGACCGACGCGCTGGACGTCTCTAAGCCCAACACCGGTACCTCGCCCATCTTTGCCCTCGTTGGCGGCAAGTCCGTGACCGTTACCGAGAAGACCAGCATTCCTACCGTGACCAAGAAGGTCAAGGACGACAAGCCGAACAGCATCTGGGCGGACAAGGCCGATTCGCAGATGGGCCAGAACGTGAACTACCAGCTTACCGGCACCGTCGCCAACAACGTTGCGTCCTTTAGTACGTGCAAGTATGAGTTCTACGACGAACTGTCCGCCGGCCTGACCGCAGAGAAAGGCAGCATCAAGGTTTACGCCGGGACGGATCGTGGTACTGCAACAGAGATCGCGGCAGACAACAACTACACTGCTGACGTCACCGCCGACGAACTCACCGGCAAGTCGACCCTGACTGTCAAGTTCACCGACCTCAAGACCGCCGTGGCCGATCTCTCCGCGCAGACGAAGATTTATGTCGAGTATACCGCCAAGCTCGACCCCGAAAAGGACGCCAATGTTGTCGTGGGCGGCAACGGCAACGAGAACACCGTCAAGCTCGTTTACTCCAACAACCCCATGGCAGAGGGTACCGGCACCTCCATGCCCGACACCGTACGCGACTACACCTACGCGCTCAAACTCGTCAAGCAAGATCACGAAAGCAAGGACAAGCTCCAGAATGTTGGATTTACCATCCAGGCTACCGTTCCTGATGACAATGCGGACGGCAGCGCTTCTAAGAACAAATACGTTCAGGAACATGGCAACCTTGGTGAAACGCCGCATGAGTTCTTCACTGATGAAAATGGCGAAATTTACATCAAGGGACTTGACGCCGGTACTTACACCGTTCATGAGCAGACTGCCCTCGGCAACTACAATTCGCTGAAGGACTTCACTTTCACGATCTCGACTCAGGCGTCTAGTGCAGACAGTCTTCATAAAACCGAGGAAGAGGCGCAGAACGTGACAGTCACCAGGACGGCGGAGACTTCCGACTTCGTTATCCTTGAGGGCGCTACTCAGACTGATGGTACCGTCATCCTTACCGTCGAGAATAAGAAGGGCTCCAACCTCCCCCTCACCGGTCTCAATGGCGTGACCTTCACTTGGATCGCTGGTGGCGCGGTGCTGTGCATCGGCGTGGCGCACCTCATCCGCAGCCGTAAGCAGGCTGAGGAGTCCGAGCAGGAGTAACGCTCGCTCACCCATCCCTTTGGCAGGTGGGATGTGATGGCCATGAGACTTGCGGACACTTTTCTCGTCCATCGACGTTCTTGCTTTGCCATTCTCTTTTCGGGGCAGACTCCGCGCTGGAGTCTGCCCCGTTTTTTTGGATAACGCAGCCAGCCTCCATCGTCCGATGCGGGCACGTTCGTCATCGCGTTTCTTGACTCGTATGAGGTTCGGATTAAGGTCCGTAGGCGCACGCGCGGTGCGGACGGTAGAAGGCATTTGCGCCGCAAGCGCAAATAAGAATGCCCGGGGGTCGAATCCCGGGCATTTAACAAAAACCGAAAACTAGGCCGCCCGCGCTCCCAAACATTTACGCGGGGTGCGTCGTTTTCTATTGACATTGTATCCCGAATCGCCCCGCCGATCCGGGACATTTTGAAAACGCAAACACGTCGGGCAAACCCGGACAATGCGGCCAGGCTCCGCTGGATGATGAATAGTGTTTGTAACTATCGAACAAATGTTTGTCAAAATCGCGTTTACCAGCTGTAAGTGCGAGTGCTCGCAGTAAAATGGCTTTGCGACGCATTCCGTGCGCGGGCGGCCGACGACTCGATCGGAGGTCCCCAAATGCTGAAATTCCTTAATGTGCTCGCCGCCCTCGCGACGGTGGGCTCGTTCGTCATCGCGTTTTTTGACTCGTATGAGGTTCGGTTTAAGGTCCGTAGGCGCACGCGCGGTGCGGACGGTGGACGGCATTTGCGCCGCAAGCGCAAATAAGAATGCCCGGGGGTCGAATCCCGGGCATT
>UQNB01000056.1 GCA_900542235.1 uncultured Collinsella sp. | reverse complement strand
CCGACGGTTTGAGCCGTCAGCGAGATCTCGGGCACAAGCACGCACGCTGAGCGCCCGGCCGCGAGCACGCGCTCGATAGCGGAGAGGTAGACCTCGGTTTTACCGGATCCGGTGACGCCGTCGACAAGGACCACGTCGCCGTGTGCGTCCAGGCGAGCACGCTCAATCTGCGCGAGCGCCTGCTGCTGGCCGTTCGTGAGCGCGACCGGCGCCTTGCCGCTCGCGGAGGACAGCGTAGTCTGCTCGCTGCAGCCGCGCCAGGCACGGCGCTCCTCCACCACCACGACGCCGCGTTTTTCGAGCGCCTTGATGGTCGCCGACATGCTGTTGTAAAGCAGATTGAGATCGCGCGTCGTGACCGGCCCGCACTGGAGCGCCTCGATGAGTTGGCGCTGACGAACGGCGGTCTTGGGCGGCGTATAGTCGAAGCCCTCAGGCGTGAGCATGACCCAGCGGTTTTGAATAGGCTTGACGGCGGGACGCTCGACCGTCCACGCCCCGTCATCACCCTTCACGACCCGAGGGCTGCCACCCGGAGGTAAGAACAGGCGCAGGCATTCGGAAAGCGTCGCGACATATTCGCGGCTCATCCAGCGCGCAATGCGGGCGGCCTCGGCGCCAAAGAGTGGTTTGCTGAGGATGGCCTCGATGGGCTTGATGCGCGCTGGATCAAGGACGGTGTTGCCTTGCAGGTCGCCCAGCTCAGATGCAATGTCGACGATATAGCCCGCGGCCGCACGGTTTCCAAAATGAACTAGGACGGTGGAGCCGATCTGGGCCTCATTGGCAAGAGACTGCGGAATGCCGTAGGCGAACGGCTCGGACAGCGCACGGGTGGGAATGTCGAGGACCACGCTCGCATAGGCGGCAACGGGCTCGGGCGCAGGCGCGGGCTTGGCCTGCTTGGCCGTGCGGACAGGCTTTACGGAAGCCCGCTCGGGTTCAGGCGAACCAAACAGTGACAGTTGCTCGGCCACGGTCTCTGCACCTCCCATCCCATACGTCTTTAGAAACAAGAGCCCCACTCGTGGTGAGCGGGGCTCGGATACATGCGTTTGCGCGACTGTTACAGCGCCATTGTGCGGGCGCGGTCGATACGCGCCAGGCAGTCGTCGCGGCCGACGAGCGCCATGGTCTCGCCCAGCGGGGGGCTCACCATGTTGCCGCAGACGGCGACGCGCACGGCCTGGAACACCACGCGCTTCTTGAGGTCCATCTGCTCGGGCAGCGGCTCAAGCGCGGCGTCGATGTTCGCGGCAGTCCATTCGTCCACGCCCTCGAGCGCGGTCTTGGCGGCATCCAGAATGGCACCCATGCCCTCCTTGGCCAGACCCTTGTTGACGGATTTCTCGTCATACTCGAGCGTCTCGGCCGTAGCAAAGATGGGGGCGGCGACGGTCACGGCGTCAGCCGGCATCTTGGTGCGCGGCTTGACGATGGAAGCGAGCGCGTCGATCCAGTCCTCGCCGTACTCGACATTGCCCTCAATGAGGCCTGCCTCGTGCAGCTCGGGGACCATGATCTCGTCGGCAAACTGAGCATCGGACATGCCGTTGATGTACTCGGCATTGACCCAGTCGAGCTTCTTGGGGTCGAAGGTCGCCGGGTTCTTGGAGATGCGGTCGAGCGAGAACTTGCTGGCCAAGACATCGCGCGGGATGATCGTGGTCTCGCCGTCGAGCGACCAGCCGAGCAGCGCCAGGTAGTTGACGAACGCGTCAGGCAGGTAGCCCGCATCGCGGTACTCCTCCACCGAGGTGGCGCCGTGACGCTTGGAGAGCTTCTTGCCGTCGGAGCCCAGAATCATGGAGATGTGGGCGAACGTGGGCACGGGCGCGCCGAGAGCCTCGTAAACCATGACCTGGCGCGGGGTGTTGGACAGGTGATCGTCGCCGCGGATGACGTGGGTAATCTTCATCATGGCGTCGTCGACGACGGTCGCGAAGTTGTACGTGGGCGTGCCGTCGGAGCGGAAGATGACAAAGTCGTCGAGCTCCTTGGCATCGAAGGTCACCTCGCCGTGAACGGCGTCGTGGATGACGACGTCGCCGCGGTCCTCGGGCACCTTGATGCGCAGGACGTAGGGCTCGCCGGCCTCGATGCGGCGGCGCGCCTCCTCGGGATCAAGATTGCGGCAGCGACGCTGATAGCCCTGGAAGGGGTCCTTGCGCTCCTGCGCGGCCTTACGGTCGGCGTCGAGCTGCTCCTTGGTGCAGAAGCAGGGATAGGCCTTGCCCTCGTCCCAAAGCTTCTGGGCGGCCTGTTTGTACAGGTCCAGGCGCTCGGTCTGAGCATAGGGGCCAAAGTCGCCGCCCACCTCGGGCCCCTCGTCCCAGTCCAGACCCAGCCAACGCATGGCGCGCAGGATGATCTGCGTGTTCTCGTCGGTGGAACGGGTGGGGTCGGTGTCGTCGATGCGCAGGATGAACGTGCCGCCGTTTGCGCGGGCAAAAGCCCAGTTATAGATAGCGGTGCGGGCGCCGCCGATGTGCAGCTTGCCCGTCGGTGAGGGTGCAAAGCGGACGCGAACGTCTGATGCCATGGAAATCTCCTCGATTGCAGGATGGATGTCTAACTGCACCAGTATAAAGCAACAATGCCCACCTCCGCACAATGGGCACCGACCTACTCATTGGGGACAGACTTAAATGACTACCCAATGAGCACCCGACTGGTCATTTAAGTCTGTCCCCAATGAGTAGGTGCGGAAAGGGTGTGAATGTTGGATTTACGCGCTATGATGTCCCCTTGCATACAGAGCCCGGCGGAATGGTAACGGTCGCCGGGACGCGTTTTTGAAAGGACAATCATGTCAGAAGAACTTCGTTCCATCCCACCCCAACACGGGTCCTTTGTGTTTACGTCGGAGTCGGTGACCGAAGGTCATCCCGATAAGATCGCCGACCAAATCAGCGACGCCGTCCTCGACGCAATCCTCGCCAAAGAAATAGAGCTGCAGGAGCAGGGCTATATTGCGCCCAACGGCGTGCCCGCCAACGTGGAAAACGTCCGTTGCGCCTGCGAGACCCTCGTGACTACCGGCACCGTCATCGTCGCCGGCGAGATCCGCACCCAGGCCTACGTCGACGTGCAGGAGATTGCCCGTGGCGTTATCCGCCGCATCGGCTACAACCGCGCCAAGTTTGGTTTTGACTGCGATACCTGTGGCGTCATGAGCCTCATCCACGAGCAGTCCCCCGATATCGCCCAGGGCGTCGACGAGTCCTTCGAGACCCAGACCGGCGCCACCACCGACCCGATCGACCTGATCGGCGCCGGCGACCAGGGCATGATGTTTGGCTATGCCTCCAACGAGACCAAGACCCTCATGCCCATGCCGCACTACCTGGCGAGCCGCCTGGCCGAGCGCCTGGCCGCCGTGCGCCACGACGGTACCCTGCCCTATCTGCGACCCGACGGCAAGACCCAGGTCACCGTGCGCTACGACGACGGCAAGCCCGTCGAGGTCACGACCGTCGTCATCTCCACGCAGCACGCAGCCGAGATCGAAGACATGGGCAAGATCAAGGACGACCTCATCGAGCATGTCATCTCGCCTGTCATGGCTGCCGAGAACATGCCGTGGGACAACGCCGATATCTACGTGAACCCCACCGGTCGCTTTGTCGTGGGCGGCCCCATGGGCGACACGGGCCTAACCGGCCGTAAGATCATCGTCGACACCTATGGCGGCTACGGCCGTCACGGCGGCGGCGCCTTTAGCGGCAAGGACTGCACCAAGGTCGACCGCTCCGCCGCATACGCCGCTCGCTGGGTCGCCAAGAACGTCGTCGCCGCCGGCCTTGCCGACCGCTGCGAAGTCGAGCTGGCCTACGCCATCGGCGTGTCCAAGCCGTTGTCGATCATGGTCGACACCTTTGGCACCGCACATGTTGCCGAAGACAAGATCGTCGAGGCCGTGGAGAAGACCTTCGACCTGCGCCCGGGCGCCATCATCCGCGACCTGGATCTACGTCGCCCCATCTACGAGAAGACAGCAGCCTACGGCCACTTTGGCCGCGAGGACCCCGACTTCACCTGGGAGAAGACCGATCGAGTCGAAGAGCTCAAAGCAGCCTGCGGCCTGTAAGCTAACGAGAAAAGTTACAGCCAAATATCGATGCATCAGAAGAAGTACCGGCCCCAACCGATACTTCTTTTTTAAACGGTGGTGAAGATGAGCCGACCTGGGACATGGAATAGGTCGCCAGCTGATGAATTTTGCAGCACGCGCGCCTCTACCATGTATCCTAAGTTCCGAGGGCTTTGGTATTTGGTCGGTCGCGAGTTCCGCACGAGCCGGAGGCCACTTAATGTGGCCTCCGTGCGAGCCAGGACTGTAGAGCAGGCGACCAAATACCAAAGCCCTCGGAACGACGGGATAAAGAAGGAGCAGCCATGGCAGGCAAGCCGCAAACACTAGCTACGACCTCGGCATTCGAGATCTTGGGGCCCGTCATGGTCGGCCCCAGCTCGTCGCACACCGCCGGCGCCCTGCGCTGCGCCCAGGTTGCAGCCAGCCTGCTGGAAGGCCGCATCACCAAGGTCACCTTTGGCCTGTGGAACTCCTTTGCCCATACCTACCGCGGCCACGGCACCGACCGCGCGCTCGTCGCGGGTATCTTGGGCCTCGATACCGACGACGAGAACATCAAGCAGGCCTTTGACCTCGCACGCGAGCAGGGTCTCGACTATCACTTTGACATCAAGGGCGACGACGCCTCCATCCACCCCAACACCGTCGACATCGAGATGGTCGACGACACGGGCGCCACGGCACAGGTCCGCGGCGAGAGCCTCGGCGGCGGCAAGATGCGCATCAGCCGCATCAACGGCGTCGGCGTCGACATCTCGGGCATGTATTCCACGCTCTTCGTGGCGCACCAGGACGTTCCCGGCGTGCTCGCAGCACTCACGAACCTGCTCGCCTACGCACACGTCAACATCGCCTTCTGCCGCACCTACCGCACCGAGGTGGGCGGCCAGGCCTATTCCGTCTTTGAGACCGACGGCGCTCCCGACGACACCGTCGTCCCCATGCTGCGCAAGCTCGACAATGTCGATTACGCCACGTTTATCGAGCTCCCGGGCTCGGCCTCGTCGCTCTCCCCCGGTGTCTCGGCCAAGGAGATCTTCGACGACGGCGAGCAGTTGCTCGATGCGTGCGCCGAGCTCGTCCTGAATATCGGCGCCGTCATGGCCGTGCGCGAGGCGCGTCTGACCGGCGAGGCCCATGCTATCGCAGCCATGCGCCGCGTGCTCGACGTCATGCGCGAGGAGACCACGGCCCCCATCGCCAATCCGCAGCGATCGCTCGGCGGGCTTATCGGCGGAGAGGCCAAGCTCGTCGATGCCACCTACCGCAACGATTTAAGCGCAAGCCTGATGGGCCCCGTTCAGACCGATGCCGTGGCCCGCGCGATGGCCGTGCTCGAGCGCTCCGCCACCATGGGCGTGATCGTTGCCGCCCCCACGGCCGGCTCCGCGGGCGTCGTCCCCGGCTGCGTGCTGGCGCTCGCCGATCACCTCCAGCTCGATGATGAACAGGTCATGGATGCCCTCTACTGCGCCGCCGCCATCGGCCTCAACCTCACCACGAGCGCCTGCGTCGCCGGCGCCGAGGGCGGATGTCAGGCCGAGGTTGGAAGCGCTGCCGCCATGGCCGCCGCCGCGCTGGTCCAGATGATGGGCGGCACGCCCGAGCAAGCGCTCGACGCCAGCTCCATTGCACTGAGCAACCTGTTGGGCCTCGTTTGCGACCCCGTCGGTGGCCTTGTCGAGGTGCCCTGCCAAAACCGCAACGCCATCGGCGTGGCCGCGGCCTTCAGCTCGGCGCAGCTCGCCCTCGCCGGCATCAAGAGCCTGGTGCCGTTTGACCAGATGGCGCACGTGATGCTCTCGGTGGGCCACGCCCTGCCCGCCACGTTGCGCGAGACGGCCAAGGGCGGCATCGCGCAGGCTCCGGCAGCACTCTCGGCGTGCGCAAAATGCGGAATATGCGGATAGTGAGCAAAAGCGAACGATAGGTGGGACATATGTCCCACCTATCCTTTATCGCCACTGTTTTCGTAACACAAGCAATTGCGTAATCGCTATAATTCAAGCCCAGTTAAAACACGATGAGCCGTAAAGCGAAACTCGAAGGAAATATACACGATGTCGCAACTCGACCGCAGCCAACTGATCCCCGATCCGCAACAGCCCAGCAGGCAGCCCGGAGGCATCCAATCGCCCCGTCCCATTGCGCCAGCCCATGGTCAACAGCACGGCGCGGCAAATACCTCCCCGCGCCCCAATCAGGGCCAGCATCAGCAGCGTCAGCAGCGTTCCGCACATGGCGCCGGTCACAACCAGGGCCCTTCGCACACTCGAGTTTCTAACAACCGCGGCCCAGCCGACAACCGATCCGCAAAGGGCAATAAGACGGGCGGCAAGACGGCGTTCTTCGTCGTCCTCGGCCTTGTCGCTATCGTCTATATCGTGGGCGTCGTGGCGTTTTCGCAGATTGCCTACCCCAACACCACCATCGCCGGCGTCGATATCTCGTTTTCCAACGCCTCATCCGCCGCTACCAAGGTCGACTCCGCCTGGAAGCACTACAAACTCACCGTTTCGGGAGATGACTTTAGCTGGACATATCAGCCCGAATCCGACGAGCCCATCGTCGACGGCGAGGCAGCTGCCCACGAGATTATCGGCAGCAACGAGCCGCTGCTGTGGCCTTCGCGCCTGATTGCCTCGCTCGGCGGCAAGAACGTTAGCGCGACCAAAAACGGTACCATCGACCTGGAACAGGACGTCGACCTGTCCATGCTCTCGGACGCCTTTGACCAAAAGCAGTTCGAAGGGGATCTGGGTGCCGCCATCGACGCATTCAACGAGGGCCGCACGGGTACCTTTGAGGCATCGAGCTCCTACGACGAGAAGGCGGGCAAGTTCACGATCGAGAAGGCCCGCTCCAACGAAAAGCTCAACCGCGAGCATGTCATTAAGTATGCGGAGATCGAGCTCGCGTCGCTGGCCGAGACCGTCGATCTTACGAAGCTCGGCAACGATGCCTACGAGCCGCTCAACGGCACACTGACAGATGATCAGATTCAGGCCGCATGCGATGCCGCCAACAACTTCCTGGGCGTCAACGTGACTCTCAAGCTCAACGGCGAGGATGCCGGCAAGGTCGACGGCAGCTCGGTGCTGCAGTGGATCAGCTTTGCCGACCCTGCAAACCCCACACTCGACACCTCCCAGATCAGCAACTGGGCAGCAAACCTCGCCAACGGCTTTAATACCGTGGGCTCCACTCGCTGGTGGACGCGCGCCGATGGCAAGCAGTGCGCCGTCGAAGGCGGTGACTTTGGTTGGTCCATCGACAGCAGCACGCTTGCCAAGCAGGTCGAGGATGCTATTAACAACAAGCAGACCGGCGAGATTGAGATCAATTACTCCCAGAAGGCCGACACCTTTACCGCCAAGGGCGAGCCCGATTGGAAGGCGTATATCGACGTCGACCTGTCCGAGCAGCACGCGCGCTACTATGACGAGAGCGGAAATATCGTTTGGGAGGCCAACTTTATTTCCGGCAAACCGGGCGAAGACGCCACCCCCGAGGGCGTGTGGCAAATCAACAGCAATGACGGCGCCACCAAGCTTATCGGCGCCAAGGACCCCAAGACCGGTAAGCCCAAATACGAGAGCCCGGTGAGCTACTGGATGCCGTTTGAGGGCAACATGGTTGGCTTCCACGACGCTACCTGGCAAAACGACAAGAGCTTCGACGATCCCAACTCCTATAAGTGGTGCGGTAGCCACGGCTGCATCAATCTGCGCCTGGCCGATGCCAAGGCGCTCCACGACTGCATCAAAGTCGGTCTGTGCGTGGTCGTGCATTCGTAGCACGTCACGCGCAACGCAACAAAGCTCAGCGTCACCTACCTTTCGATGCTGAAAGAATCGCGCCTGTGCGCCCGCCCCAACCGGTGGGCGCATATACTTATCGCGGTAAGTTCTATAAAGGAGACGCTATGTCGAATGTCCCCACCATCACCCCGGGTCCCGACGATACCGGGCGCGTGCCGGAAGGCGCAACTGAAACTCTACCGCTCATCACAAGCGCCCCCACGGCACAGCAAAACGACGACGAGCAAGGTAACGCCGGAATATCCGACGATGAGGCTTACGCAAAGCTCAAGGCAAAGCGTGCTGAGCGTCGGCGCAAAAAGCTCATCCGACGCGGTATCGCCGTCGGTGTCGTTGTTGCCATCGCACTCATTGCCATCATCGCAACGCTGGTCATCAACGCGCAACCCGCAGGCACCAACGGACCGGTGACCGACATGGTCACCGAAGGCACGTTTACCACCACAGTCGAAGCCAAGGGGCAGCTTAAGCCCATCTCGGCATCGGTCGTCTCCCCTTCTGTCGACGGTACGGTTGAAAAGATCAACGTGCAGGCCGGACAGAGCGTCAACGAGGGCGACGTACTCATGACCATTAAGAACGACGCGCTCGATAGCGCTGTTTCCGAGGCGCAGCGCGCGGTCGCGGCCGCCCAGGAAGACCTGAACAATGCAAAGGTGGCACTCGCGGCCGCACAGGCCGCACCGACAACGGACAGTGACGGATCGACCGGTCCATCGGACGCAAACGCCAACGCAAATGCCGTCTCGACCGCCCAGCGCAACCTCGCCTCGGCCCAGGCAGCGCTGGAACAGGCAACTGCAAAGGCGGCCGAGCGCACCGTAAAGGCCCCCAGCTCGGGCAGCATCGTGGAGCTCAACGCCAAGGTGGGCGCCACGGTAACAGGTGGCATGATCATGGGCGAAAGCGATACAAGCGGCGGCAAGCAGTGCATGCAGATTGCCGACCTGTCCAAGATGAAGGTGACCGTGCAGGTGGGCGAAAAGGATATCGCCAAGATCGCCGTGGGCCAGAGCGCCAACGTGACCTATCCAGCGTTTCCCGATATCGTGAGCCAGGGAACGGTCACGGCCATCGCCTCGGTGGCAAACTCCGACTCCAACTCCGGCGGCGGCAGCGTAACCTTTAACGTCGACATCCTCATCGAAGCACCCGACAGTCGCCTTAAGCCGGGTATGACTGCTGAGGTCTCGGTAGTGACCGAGAAGCTCGACGACGTGGTTATGGTGCCGACCATGGCGCTGATGACCGAAGATGGCGAGCACTATTACGTCAATCTGGCCACCGATTCGGAAGGCAAGAAGACGCGCCGCGTGAAGGTGACCGTCGTGACGCAAAACGACAACGAGGCTGTAGTCGGTAAGACGCAGGTCAAGCGCGACGACCAGGGCAACGAGATCAACCCAGACGTCCCGGTTACCAAGTTACGCGACGGCGACACCATCGTGACGGATACCGGCACAGGCATGACGGCAGACGGCGGCGACAATATGTCTGCCGACGAGGGCAAGTAATGCGTCCCGTCATCGACATCCGCAACGTGCACCGCATCTTTGAGAGCGAGGCCGGTTGCGCCCACATCCTGCACAACGTGAGCCTGGCGGTGAACCCCGGTGAGTTCGTCGCCATCACCGGCCCCTCGGGCTCGGGCAAGTCGACGCTCATGAACATCCTGGGCTGCCTGGACAAGCCGACGGCGGGTGATTATTTCCTGCAAGGGCTCAACGTCGCCGAGCTCGACGATGATGAGCTCACCGAGGTGCGCGCGCTGAGCATCGGCTTTGTCTTTCAGAGTTTTAACTTGCTGCCGCGTCTGACGGTGATCGAAAACGTCATGCTGCCGCTGTCCTACACCAATGTGCCGCGTAGCCAGCGCGAGATGCGCGCCGTGCACGCGCTGCAAGCCGTCACATTGCCGGTCGACCATTGGGACCACCGCATATCGGAACTCTCGGGCGGACAGATGCAGCGCGTCGCCATCGCGCGCGCCCTCGTCAACGACCCGCCCATCATTTTGGCCGACGAGCCAACGGGAAATCTAGACTCGACAACCGGGGCGCTCGTCATGGAAACCTTCCACAAGCTCCAGAAACGCGGCAAGACCATCGTACTCATCACGCATGACCCCGGCATCGCCGCCGAGGCCGATCGAGCCGTAACCATCCGTGACGGGCGAATCCATGACGGCGCATATGTCGCGCATACACCGAATACGTTACGCGGGGCCGTCAAAAACCTGCCCGCGATTTCTGCAACCACCAATCAGCCGAAAGGAGCGAAGGCATGAGCACCCGCGATCTTGTCCAAGAAGCCCTTCACTCGCTCGAGGCCAACAAGGGACGCAGCCTGCTCACCATCCTTGGCATTGTCATCGGCATCGCCTCGGTCATTGCCATGACTTCGCTCATCGGCGGCATCCAAAACAGCTTGGTCAACAGCCTGGGCCTCAACGCAGCTCGCATGGTTCAGATCTATTCGTCCCAAGAACTCTCTGATTCTGACGTCCAGAAGCTTAAAAAACTGGTGCCGCAGATAGAACAGATCGGCATTGTCAAAAGCGCGTATACCGAGTACAAGACCGGCGATAAAAGCTATACCGTCATGGCACAGGGTGTCGATAGCGACATGCTCGACGCCGTGGGTGCCAGTAAGCTCGTTGCGGGGCGCACCTACACCGATGTCGAGTCAAAGGCAGGCTCGCGCGTGGCGCTCATCAGCCGCGGCGGCGCCGATCAGCTTTACGGCAACGAACAGGATGCGCTGGGAAAAACCATCAAAGTGTCCAACGGCGAGGTGCAGATTGTAGGCGTGATTGATGGCGGCAGCGACTCCATGGGCTCGCTCACTTTGTATATGCCACGCGAATCCATCTCCGGCCTATTTGGCGACGAGAATCCTTCATTCCCCAGCGTGACGGCACTTGCCGCCGAGGGCACGGACATGGATGAGCTCTGCAAGACCATCGAGTCCAAGGTGCGCGCGATGAAGGGCATCGCGGAGGATGATGAGTACGACAGTGTATCGGCGACCTCCATGAAAAGCGCTATCGACTCCCTCAATTCCTTTATGGGCGCCTTCTCGCTCATCATGGGTGCTGTCGCCGGTATCTCGCTGCTTGTCGGCGGTATCGGTATTATGAACATGATGCTCACCAACGTGACTGAGCGCATCCGCGAGATCGGCATCCGTCGCGCTCTGGGCGCCAGTCGTCGCGATATCACCGCGCAGTTTTTGGCCGAGTCTTCGGCGCTGTGCGTCACCGGTGGCCTACTGGGTGTCCTGATAGGCTATCTGCTGGCCTGGGGCCTCGCGATGTTTGCCTCCGGATCCGGGATTCTTGGCGAGCTCGGAGCCAGCGGGCAAATCACACCGAGTTTTTCAATCGTCACGGTGCTGCTGGCCTTCGCCGTCTCCGTCGGCATCGGCGTAATCTTTGGCTTCTACCCCGCTCGACGCGCGGCAAAGCTCAACCCGGTGGAGTGCCTACGCTACCAGTAAGCCACCACCAACAAGTTGCGGTAAATTAGGGACTGAATATGCTATCTAGCAGCAAAAACAGACACTATTTCACCGCAACTTATTGAAGGGCTGTTTGCGGCAGTTCCGGGCGTCGTCCTCGAGCTATTGATGGATGACGGGCTTGTACGGGTCGAGCTTGCTCGGGGCGCTCCTCCTCGCGGGCGGGAGGGCGCGCAGGCGCGGCAAGCGCCTAGCGCGCGAACTCCCGTAAGAGCGCGTCTTCCACTTCCCGAAGCGAAAGGGCCCCGCCTCCCTCGGCGGGACGGGTGACCACGATGCAGCGCGCTCCCACGTCGCGCGCGGAGGCAAGCTTCTCGGCCGTGCCGCCTACGGTTCCCGAGTCCTTGGTCACAAGCCACTGGGCGCCCACCTGCCGAAGCATCGCCTCGTTGAGCTCGCGGGTGAAGGGCCCCTGCATGCCGATGACGTGCGACGGCGAAAACCCCGCGTCGATGCACTTCGTTATAGCACTGGGCAGCGGGAGCACGCGCACGAAGAAGCGCTCCGCGAAATCGGCGACGCGCGTGTAGGGAGCAAGCTCCTTGCTCCCCGTCGTGAGAAGAGCGCGACCCGGGTTCTCGGAGAGAAAGCGCGCCGCGCAGGCGATCGACGCGACCGACACGACGCCTTTGGGCAGCGCCTCGACCGGGCGCGCAAGGCGCAGGCATCGTGCACCCACGGCGAGCGAAGCGGCCCGGATGTTGCCGCTTGCGAGCGTAGCGAAGGGGTGCGTGGCGTCGACAACGATGCGCGCGCCGGAAAGCTCGCGCTCCATGTCAGCCTCGTCGAGCCTGCCCGCATGCACCTCGATGCCTGGAAGCTCGCCCAAAAGCTCGCCTCCGTACTCGGTTGCCGCATAGGCACGGGCGGGGATGCCCGCCCCGCTCGCCCATTCGCACAGAAGGCGGCCCTCGGTGGTGCCGGCGAAGATGCGCAGCGCCGGCACGGATGCGGGGGCCGTCACTTCGCGCCACCCGTGCGCGTGATCTGGTAGAGCAGCGCGTTCATAATGGCGGGCGCCGCGGGCCGTTGCGA
>UQNB01000055.1 GCA_900542235.1 uncultured Collinsella sp. | reverse complement strand
CCCCTACGGCACCTACGACTGCACCGGTTCCGGCGCCGTCAAGTCCTGGGCCGACATCGCCCGCGCCGTCTTCGAGGCCGCCAACGGCAACGGCGACAGGGTCGTGCCGGTGTCGACCGCCGACTACTACGCGAGCGCCGCCGGCCCCGTCGCCCCGCGCCCGGTCCACTCCGCGCTCGACCTGTCCAAGCTCGAGTCGGTCGGGTTCCACATGCCCGACTGGGAGGAAGAGCTGGGGGAGTACCTCAAGACGCTCTAGCCGCTATTAACTTTTCGAGAGCAAAAGCCGCCGCTTGTTAACGGTGGCTTTTCTTGTTGGTGGCTATCTGCGCAGTGGTGCCAATAGTATTCTGCGGAAGATCTACCTCTCGCTTGTCTCGGTGGCGGACTTGCCGGGCTGGTCATCGTAGGCGTATTTGCTGTACACGTTGACCTCCCACTGCTTTTTTTCGACCTTTGCCACAGAATCCAGGATGAATCCGGTTGCAAGGCTCAGACCACAGAGGAACATAAACGATGCAGCAAGCATGGCAGTGGGGAAACGCGGGACCAGGCCGGTCTGAAAGTACTCAACAAAGATAGGAATGCCCAAAACCAGGCCGATAATCGCGAATAGAAGCGCGACGAGGCTGAAGAACTTCAGCGGGCGGTAGTCCTTGAACAGCGTGCCGATCATCGCAACGACTTTAATGCCGTCGCTCACGGTATTGAGCTTGGACTCGGAGCCTTCCGGACGGTCGCGGTACTCGATGGGCACGTCTTTGATGCGCCAGCGGTGGTCGACGGCGTGGATCGAGAGCTCGGTTTCGATCTGGAAGCCCTCGGAAAGCACAGGGAAGGTTTTAACGAACGGACGGCTCATGGCGCGGTAGCCGGTCATGACATCATCGAAGCTGTAGCCATAGATCCACTTGATCATGGCGCGGACCAGATTATTGCCAAAGCCGTGGAAGGCACGCTTGTTCTCCTCGGCGTAGGTGCCGTTGGAAAGGCGATCGCCTACGGTCATGTCGGCCGTGCCGTTAAGGATGGGCTCGCAGAGGGCCTTGGCCGCCTCGGCGGGGTAGGTGTCGTCTCCGTCGACCATCAGGTAGCAATCGGCGTCGATATCGCGAAACATCTGGCGGCACACGTTGCCCTTTCCCTGACGGGGCTCAAAGCGGACTGTGGCGCCGTGCTCGGTGGCAATGCGTGAGGTATCGTCCGACGAGTTGTTGTCATAGACATAGACCGTCGCCTGCGGAAGCTCGCGGTGAAAGTCATCGATGACTTTGCCGATCGTGAGCGCTTCGTTGTAGCAAGGGATGATGACGGCGATGGATTCAGAATTCACTTAATGCTCCTTATACATTCAATCCTAGAAAGTATAGCCGTTTGGGCCTGGCATCCTAAGATGTGGGTTAGTTCTCCAGTTTTGTTGCGCGAATCGTTTGCATGGCCGTCGGGTCTATACTGTTCGTTTGTCAACGATTACGAGTAAAGGAGTTGCATCCGTGTCGGATCAGACAAAGCAACAAGAAACTCGCAGTCTGCCTGCGACGTTTGCTAAGAACGAATTTGAGAAGGACGCGTTTATCCTTCGTCAGCTGGTTACCAAGGATTTTAAGATCAAGTATCGCCGTAGCGTTCTGGGCGTCGCATGGTCGGTGCTCAACCCGCTGCTGATGATGATCGTCATGGCCATCGTGTTCTCGACGATTTTTGGCCAGGGCCGCAATGGCTCAATGACGCCCGAGATGTACCCGCTGTACTTGATCGTGGGTAACATTACCTTTGCCGTCATGTCTGAGTCTACTAACCAGGCCCTGACGTCGATCGTGGGCGCTGCCCCTCTGCTCAAGAAGGTTAAGGTGCACCGCTGGGTTTTCCCGGTGCAGAAGGTGCTCTTCTCGCTGGTCAACTTTGCCTTCTCGCTGGTCGCCGTCGCCATCGTCATGCTGTGGTTCCGCGTTATGCCTTCTTGGCACCTTATTCTGCTGCCGGTTTGCCTGCTGCTGCTTATGTGCTTCTGCATGGGCCTGGGCATGATGCTCTCTGCCCTTACGGTCTTCTTCCGCGACGTTATGCATCTGTGGAGCGTCGTCATTACGGCGTGGACTTACATTACGCCCATCTTCTGGACGACTGACTATATTGCGCAAATGCCGCATCTCGTGCGTATCTTGATGTATGCGAACCCCATGTTCAACTACCTGCAGTTTATGCGCGATATCTTCCTGTTCCAGACTACGCCCTCGCTTATGACGTTTGGTATGTGCGTTGCCTGGGCGGTTCTTGCGCTTATTATTGGCTATACCGTGTTCCATAAGTCCGAGCGCAAGTTCATCCTCTACATCTAAGGAGTGCTGTGATGACTGAATCTGTTGTTGATTACAGCGAGCAGCCTCTGGCTGTCGAGGTCGACGACGTCACCATGATCTTTAACATGGCGTCCGAGTCGCTGACCAACCTCAAGGAGTACTTCATTAAGCTTGCCAAGCACGAGCTGTTCTTTGAGGAGTTTAGGGCGCTTAAGCACATCTCGTTTGATATTCATCGCGGCGAGGTTGTGGGTCTGGTCGGCACCAATGGCTCCGGCAAGTCTACGATGCTCAAGATTATCGCTGGCGTTCTTGAGCCTAGCGAGGGCAGCGTTAAGGTGCACGGTAACATCGCGCCGCTGATTGAGCTTGGCGCCGGCTTTGACCCCGAGCTGACCGCCCGCGAGAACATCTATCTGAACGGCGCCCTGCTCGGCTACACCAAGGAGTTCATCGATGCCAACTTTGACGGCATTATTGAGTTCGCTGAGCTTCAGAACTTTGTCGATATGCCGCTCAAGAACTTCTCCTCGGGCATGGTGGCGCGTATCGCCTTTGCAATCGCGACGATTACCGAGCCCGATATTCTGATCGTTGACGAGACGCTGTCCGTCGGTGACGTGTTCTTCCAGCAGAAGTGCGAGGACCGCATCCAGCACTTTATCCAGAGCGGCGACGTGACGGTTCTGTTCGTTTCGCACTCCATGGAGCAGGTTGAGCGCATCTGCCAGCGTGCCGTTTGGATTGAGAAGGGTGACCTTCGCATGGACGGCCCAGTCGATGAGGTCTGTAAGGCGTATCGCGAGCAGTTCAACTAGGTTATAATTACTTGTGCCTAACAGGCTTGCGCTTGCTTGGGCGTGCGGTAATTTGCTCCATTAGCTCAGTTGGATAGAGCAGGGGACTTCTAATCCCAAGGTCGACGGTTCGAATCCGCCATGGAGCACCATCGTTTATTAAGCCCAGACCGCTTGGTGGTCTGGGCTTTTTCACATGCCGGTGTTCTTTATTCTTGCCGGGTATACGTTTAGGCCGAAGCGGTGGTGCGAGCGTTCTGCGGACAGGCAAGCCTTGCCGTCTTTGCCTTTCATGCGGTTGACTGGTTTATCCCTTGGCAGACGATGCCGTTGCTTTTAACGCTGCCAGTACCATGGCTCTTTGCGTCGATTGTGCGCTGCGGGTGCGACATAGGGTTGGTGTACGTGATCAAGAAGGCGTAACAAAAACGGGGAGGACCAACTTGGCCCTCCCCACTATATCTAGTCTGTCTAGTCTGCCTTCAGGCACTCGGGCAAGACGTTTGCAACTGCATTCATCGCCTGCGGCCTCAGGTACTGCTCATTGAGCTTTGCCTTTCTGTAGGCGTAGCGAGTGTCTGCCGAGTACTTGATCAATGCGTCGGTGAAGAATCGTTCCCAGCTTAGGTAGTCGCGGCTTTCGATATAGCTCGAAGGATCCTTGAGGATTTTTGGAATGTCGTTACTGGGAATGAGGCCAGATTGCAGAAGTGTCCACTCGAATGATTCCGGGAGGAACAAGCGAACGTTCTTGTAAACGCGCTGTCCGAGCACCTTTTCGATGTAGGGACCAAACGCTGCGCCGTCTCCAATGGCAAGAACGTTTTGCTCGGGGCATTCGTGAATTGTCCGCTTTAGATTTGCTACGCCGGTGGCGGTATAGCAGGGGATTCCGAGCCGGTTGCAAAGAGCGTCGTAGAATTGATAGCCAGATTTGCTATCCTCGACAACTACGGCGTCGGGTACCTCGAATCCAACATTTAGATCCTGATACAGCATGCTTGCCGTGTGGTCATATAGCGGCTTGGTCACCGAGTAGAAGCGCCTGTCGCTCTTGCGGCCATTGATTGTTTTACTCGTCGTGTTGACTAACTTCAGGATCTCATCAACGCTGTAGGGGAGCTCGTTGGCATCGCGACGAGATATCAGAACAAAATAGTTGGACGAGCCGTTTACGGTTTTGGCGAAGTCCTTTGAGTAGATAAACTCGTTGCCCTCATCTAGAAAGACGATTGAATCTTCGATGATCGAAAGCTCGCGCTCCCAGCGTCTGCCGGAAAGCGTTTCACAAGGCACGTCGCAGCTGAGTGCAACGCCGCTTTCCGGTCCTCGGTCGTTGTAGTCGCGAATCATCGAGATGAGCGTCGTTTTGCCCGTGCCGCTGTTGCCGCGGATGAAGGAAATATTGCGTTTAAAGGTGAGCGTGTATTTGACTTTTGCGCGCTCCACGACAACGGTGTGTGATCCTTTCATTACTCATCAACATCCAGAAAATCATTGGTGGCACCGACGAACTCCTGCATGTTCCTGACGATGCGGCCGTCGTTATTGATGCGAATCTCAAAACGCTTCCAGGGAAATTTCATGATGTGGTAAAGGGTCACCAGCACATCCTGCTCTTTGCCAATTTTGAGCAGCCAGCGGGCGCAGTTATCTCCGCAAGTGGATGCATTGAACACCATGTTTGGTAGATTGCGCACCAGCAGCAGCGTCTTAACGCCGCCGGACAGTTCGAGTGGGGTGATCGAGCCCAGCTGCTTGCTTACGATGTTGTGGGGGCCGATGAGCTCTGATCCGTCCACGCTTTTAATGATCTGTGCGGCCATAGGGTCTTCGAACCATGAGTCCAAGTATGAGTTCCTAAAGTAGGTCTCGGTATCGTAGATGGAACCGGGGTAATCTCCCAGATGGATGCTTAGCATGCGAGTCTCCAGACGTTGTGTGGCTGCAACGATTATATGCCAGTAATAAAGTGCCGCCAGTAGCGAGGTTGCTGCTGGCGGCACTGGCATTACTGGCGTGCGAATCGGGGTTGATGGATTTGCGCGCGAGACTACTTTTCGAGTCGTTCCCTCAACAGCTCTAGCGCATGTGCGTAGCCCTGCAGGCCCTCACCGGTGATGGTGGCGAAGCAGGCCAGGCGGGCGTAGCTCACCTGGCGGAAGTCCTCGCGGGTCTCGACAGCGCTGATGTGGACCTCCACAGCCGGGATTGCGACGGCTTTGAGCGCGTCCAGGATGGCCACGCTCGTATGCGTGTAGGCGGCCGGGTTGATGACGATGCCGTCGACCTTGCCGTAGGCCTCCTGAATCTTGTCGACGATGTTGCCCTCGTGGTTGGACTGGAAGACCTCGACCTCGTCGAAGCCCTGTGCAGTGCCCGCTTCCTGGCAGATCTGCACTAAGCGGTCGTAGTTGTCGCTGCCATAGATGCCTGGCTCGCGAATGCCGAGCATGTTGAGGTTGGGGCCGTTAATGACGAGTGCTTTCATGGTTGCTTCCTTTGCGGTTGAAAAACCACCACAAAGGTGCCTGTCCCCTTTGTGGTGGTTTTGGTTAGAGAGCGGGTGGGAGGGTGTCGAGGAGGGCGCGGGCGGTGTTGGCGGCACAGTCGCGTGAGTCGATGATGTAGTCGGCCCAGGCGCGGTAGCGCGGCATGCGCTGCTCGGCCAGCTTGTCGATGCCGTCGCGGGCGGTGATGGGGCGTCCCTTGTGGGCGAGCTCGTCGAGCTTACGGTTGAGCATCACGATCTGGCTGTTCTGGTGTAGCAGCGGGTAGTTCTCGTCGCGCGTGACCACGCCGCCGCCCGTGGAAAGCACCAGGCCGCTGCGCTTGGAGATGTCGGCCAGCGCCGCTGTCTCCTTCTCGCGGAAGGCCACCTCGCCGCGCTCGACGATAAAGTCGGCGCAGGGCATACCCAGGCGCTCCTCGAGGGCGCGATCGAGATCGATGTGCTCGCGGCCCGTGAGCTGGGCGATCTGCTCGCCCACGCGGGTCTTGCCCGAGCCCGGCATGCCGATGAGCGCGATGTTTTGCTCGCGGCGGGACAGACGTTCCGTCACATCCAGGATGCGCTCGCGCGGGGTGGCTTTGCCGGTATAGCGCTCGACAGCTTGTGCCGCCTGGGCAACAAGCATAAGCAGGCCGCCGATGCAGGGGATGCCGCGGCGCTCGGCCTCGAGCATCAGGCCCGTGCAGGCGGGGTTGTAGACAATGTCGATGACGCCCTCGAGCGCATCGAGGCTTTCGAGCGTGCAAGGCGCGTCGGGGCAATGGGGGAACATGCCGGCGGGCGTGCAGTTGACGAGTAGGGAGGCGTCGGACTGCTGCGCGATATTGTCGTAGTTGACCTCGCTCGTGCGACCCACGGGTACGACGATGGCGCCCATGTCTCCCAGCACCATACTTGCCGTGGTGCCGGCACCACCGGTGGCACCGAGCACGAGGGCCTTTTTGCCGGCAGCCTCAACCCCCAGCTCCTCGACCAGGCACTGAAAACCAAAGTAGTCGGTGTTGTCGCCGCGCAAGCGACCGTCAGGTAGGCGCGTGATGGTGTTGACGTTGCCCATACGCTCGGCCAACGGACTCAGCTCGTCCAGGTAGTCCATGACGGCGCGCTTATAGGGGATGGTCACGTTGGTACCCTCCCATTCGTCGCCCGTCATAAAAGCTTCCAGATCCTCAGGCTCGCGCTCAAAACGCACGTACTCAAGCCCCGCCAGCTCCTTGTAGATGGTTGGGGTGTAGCTGTGGCCCAGCACGCGGCCCAGCACGCCGTAGGGGCGGGTTGCGGCGGTATCGGTCATCTAGAGCACCTCCGTGTAACTGCCAAAGTAGGTGAAGCTCTCGCACACGTCGTCGATGGAATCGAGCAGGTCGTCGAGGGCCTTGCTGCTAAAGGGGCAGTCCAGATCAAAGTAGAACATAAACTCAAAGTCGCGGCCGGGGATGGGGCGGCTCTCGAGCTTGATGAGGTTGATATTGAGCGCATAGAAGCGCTCAAGTACGCGATAGAGCGCGCCCGGCTCGTTGGCCGTGGTGATCATGAGCGAGGTGCGGTTGGCGCCGGGGTAGACGCGCGGCTCGCGGCTGATAACGACAAAGCGCGTGTAGTTGTTGTCTGAGTCTTGGATATTGGGCTCCAGCACCTCGAGGCCATACAGCGTGGCACAGCTGCGCGAGGCGATGGCGGCGACGTCGGTGCGCTCGGAGTTGGCGACCATCTCGGCAGACATGGCCGTGTTGGGGTACTTGGTGGCGTGCAGGCCGTGGGCTTCGATAAAGCTAGCGCACTGCGCGATGGCCTGACCGTGGCTGTAGACCTCGCGTATGTCCGCGAGCTTGGTGCCGGGCTTGACGAGCAAGTTGTGGTCGATCTTGAGACGAAGCGAGCGCGCGATGTGGAAGTCGAACTGGGCGAGCAGGTCGTAGACGGCGTTTACCGAGCCGGCGGTTGAGTTTTCGATGGGCAGCACGCCAAACTCGCAAAAGCCGTCACGCACGGCGCGCATGACGCCCTCGAAGGTCTCAAAGAACGCAATATCCGGCACGTCGAAGAGTTTGCACGCGGCGATCTGGCTATAGGCGCCTTCGACGCCCTGGCAGGCGACGGTGGCCGTCTGGGGGAAGGGTGTGTCAAAGGCTGCGGCCGTGGCGTGGGCCTTTTGCGACACCGTGATGCCCTTGAGCTCGTTGATGTAGCGCTGCTGCTCGGCTTTGCTCATGCTCATGAGGAGACGGAACAGGGTGATGGTCTGCGCCTCGTAGCGCTCGGGCGCGCGGCTGGCGAGGTTGTTGAGTTTGGAGCGCTCGCGGGCGTGGTCAAAGACGGCCTTGCCCGTCTCGATCTTTGATTTGGCGACCTCGGTGGCAATGTCCATACGCTCGACAAAGCTGTTTAGGAGCGTGGTGTCGATGCCATCGATGGTCTGGCGAATATCGGCAAGGTCCATGGAGGCCCCTTTCGCGTAATGGCAGAGTTGACGGGCAACTCAGGTGAGTCGGGTTAGAGCTGGCCTGCGTCCTCGAGGAGGGCATCCCAGATGGCCAGCGCTGCGGCTGCTTCGGCTACGGGGACGGCTCGGGGGACGATGCAGGGATCGTGGCGGCCGTGGATCGAGAGCTCGGCATTTTCCATGGCGTCCATGTCTACGGTCTGCTGCTCGCGGCCAATCGAGGGCGTTGGCTTTACGGCCATGCGCCACATGACGGGCGCGCCGGTCGAAATACCGCCCAGGATGCCGCCGGCGTTGTTGGACTCAACCTCGATCTCGCCGGTCTCGGCGTCGATGCGATACGGATCGTTGTTCTCGCTGCCGCGCATGGCGGCCACGGCAAAGCCCATGCCAAACTCCACGCCCTTTACGGCGGGAATGCCAAACGCGATTTGCGCGATGCGGTTCTCGATGCCGTCGAACATGGGGTCGCCGATGCCCGCGGGAAGCCCGTAAATGCCGCACTCCACGATGCCGCCGATGCTGTCGAGCTCGTCGCGCGCGGCAAGAATCTCCTCGCGCATGCGGCCGGCTGCGGCGGCGTCAATGCACGGCAGATCGTTCGTAAGGATTGCCTTGCGGTCGGCCTCGCGATAGACCATATCGTCCATCGGCAGGTCGGAGATGCCGCCGATCTGCGCGACGTGCGCCATGACCTGAATGCCGCGGGCCTCAAGTGCCTGCAGCGCAATGCCGCCGGCGATGCATAAGGGGGCCGTTAAGCGGCCGGAAAAATGCCCGCCACCAGCGACATCGTGCATGTTGTGATACTTCACGCGCGCAGGGAAGTCCGCATGTCCGGGACGGGGCTTGCGGCGCAGCTCGGTGTAATCATTGGAGCGCGTGTTGGTGTTCTCGATAATCGCGGCGATGGGCGCGCCGGTGGTATGTCCATCGATCACACCGGCGATGATATGCGCTGCGTCGGCCTCGCGGCGTTTGGTTGCGGTCTCGTCGCGGCCGGGGGCGCGACGGTCGAGGAAGGCCTGCAGCTTCTCCTGGTCCACGGCGATGCCCGCCGGGATGCCATCGAGCGAGCAGCCGATAGCGGGGGAGTGCGATTGGCCGAAGATGCTTAAGTGCAAGACGTTGCCAAAGGTCGAGGACATGCTATTCCTCCTCGAGTGTGACCTTGCCGCCCAGCAGGCGGTAGTGGTCGAAAAAATCGGGATAGGACTTGTTGACGGCCTCGGCACCGTGGATCACGACCTCGCCGGTGGCACGGCTCGCGGCGATGGTGGCCATCATGGCGATGCGGTGGTCGTTGTGCGAATCGACCTCGCCGCCGGTAAAGGCATCGACGCCCTTGATGATGAGGTCGTCGCCGGCAATACGCACCTGCGCGCCCAGCGCGGTGAGCTCGCGGGTGGTGGTGGCCAGGCGGTCGGATTCCTTGATACGCAGGCGGGCGCAATCGCGGATAAAGGTGCGGCCCTGTGCCAGCGAGGCCACGGCCGAGATAACGGGCACCAGGTCGGGAATGTCGTGGGCGCTCATCTCAAAGCCGGCGAGCTTGTCGGACTGCACGGTGGCGGCGTTGGTGGAGCGCACGATGCGGGCGCCAAAGCGCGAAAGCGCGGCAAGCACGTTGCGGTCGCCCTGTGCGGAGCTCAGGGACACGCCCTCGACGGTGATGGGGTCGGTGCCGATAGCGCCGGCACACAGCCAAAAGGCAGCGTTGGACCAGTCGCCCTCGACGGCCACGCTGCCGGGCGTGCGGTACGAGCCGCTGCTCACGCGGAAGTTCGTGACCTCGGGCTGGCCGTCCTTAGCCGGAATGCGCTCGACGTTGACCTCAACGCCAAAGGCCTTCATGGCCTGGATCGTTAGGTTGATGTAGGGGCGGCTCTCAATGAGGCCAGTCACCTGCACACAGGAGGGCTGGGCGAGCAACGGGGCTGCCAGCAGCAGGCCGGAGATATACTGCGAGCTTACGTTGCCCGGCAGCACAAAGGTGCCCGGGCGCATGCGTCCGCTTGTCTTGAGCGGAAAACCGCCCAGACCCTGTAGGTCGCAGCCGGCGGCAATGATCTCGTCCGAGAGCGGGGACAGCGGGCGTGCGCCTAGGCGGCCCTGTCCCACAAAGGTTGCCTCTGCCCCCAGCGCGCAGGCGACGGGCAGCATAAAGCGGAGCGTGGAGCCGCTCTCGCCGCAGTCGAGCGTGCCGCCGGCAAGGGCCTTGAGCAGGCCGAACTCAATGCTCTTCATGGTGGGGTGGACCTGGAAGCCGTCCTCGACGGTCTCGATGCGGGCGCCGAGCGCCGTGAGGCAGCGGACCGTGGCCTCAATATCGGCGCAGGTGGTGTTGCAGGTCACATGCGTCTCTCCGTTGGCAAGGGCAGCGCAGATGATGAGACGGTGCGCCATCGACTTGGACGCGATGGCGGGAACGGTGCCCTTAAGCGGGGACGGGGTGATGCGGGCTAGCATGCGGATGCGTCTCCCTTCTGGCCGAGGCCCTCGGCAATGAGTTCGTGGAAAGTGGAAAGCGGCGTGCGGTCGATGCTGCAGCGGCCAATGCCGTGCGGAATCACCAGGTCGATGGTGTCGCCCGCGCGCTTCTTGTCGTGGAGCGCCTCGGCAAAGACGGCATCGGCATTGAGGTCGCAGCGGGTCTTGAGGCCGTGGCGGGCGCAGAGCTCCTCAATACGGCCGGGCAGTGCAGCATCGCAAACGCCGTGCAGGGCCGCGGCGCGCGTGATGATGCCCATGCCGATCGACACGCAGTTGCCGTGTCCGAGCTCAAAGTGCTCGCAGGCCTCGACGGCGTGTCCGGCGCTGTGTCCAAAGTTGAGCAGCTTGCGCTGGTTGGTTTCGCGCTCGTCGGCGACGACCACGGCGCGCTTGATGTCGATGTTGCGGGCGATGATGAGTGCTACGCGGGCCACATCGCGGTTGAGCAGCTCCAGCGTGAGCGGGGTCTTCTCCAGCTCGGCGAAAAGCTCCGGGTCGGCGATCACGGCGTGCTTGACGACCTCGCCGCAGCCGTCGGCGAACTGCTCGGGCGTGAGGGTGGCCAGGCACCCCACGTCGGCGATAACCACGCTCGGCTGCCAAAAGGCGCCGGCCAAGTTCTTGCCGGCAGCCAGGTCGATGGCGGTCTTGCCGCCCACCGACGAATCCACCATGGCGAGCAGGCTCGTCGGGATCTGCACAAACTTGCAGCCGCGCATGTAGGTCGCGGCCACAAAGCCCGCCACATCGCCCACGACGCCGCCCCCGAGTGCCACGATCACGTCGGAGCGCGAAAGCTCGTGCTCGGCCACAAACTCCAAAATGGCAACATAGGTTTCGGCGCGCTTATGGGCCTCGCCGGCCTCGAAGGTGCAGATGCTCACCTCGTAGCCTGATGCCTCCAGGCTCTGCTTAACGGGCATCTGGTAGAGCGGGCCTACGTTGGTGTCCGTCACGATGACGGCCTTGGTGCCGCCGGCAGTGGCGCGCACGAGCGGTCCCGCCTGCTCCAGCAAAAACGTGCCAACATGCACCTGGTAGGGGCGTGCGGTGTCGATATCGATGGTAATCGCCATAAGCTTCGGTCCTTTCGACCTGGCGTGATAGGTGGTCTAGTGGGAGGCCTCGTCGTCGAGTGCGCGCTTAATGCGGTCGCCCTCGGCAAGGAGATTCTCCAGATAGCGCTGGTCGCGGTTCTTGAGCGCACGGCTGTAGGCGCCAAGCGACTCGATCAGATGGTCGATCTCGAAGGCGAGCGCGTCGGCGTCGTCGATCATGAGCTCGGACCACATTTGCGGGTTGAGGTGCGCCACGCGGGTGAGATCGCGGTAGCTACCGGCCGAAAAGCCGTGGTGGACCTGGGCGGTGGGGCTTTTGACGTAGGCGTTGGATACCACGTGCGCAAGCTGGCTCGTGAAGGCGATGACGCGGTCGTGCTCGGCGGCGCTGGTCACGCTGAACTTGCCAAAGCCCAAGGGGCGCACCATCTCGCGCACCTGGCCCAAAAGCTCCAGCTTGAGCGCATCGTCTACCGCGGGCGGTACGAGCACCAGCGGGGCGCCCTGGAACAGGTCGGCACGAGAGTTAGCGTAGCCCGAGAACTGGGTGCCCGCCATGGGGTGCGCGCCCACAAAGTAAAAGCCGTGCTCGCGGGCAAGCTCAAAGGCACGTTCGCACACGATGCCCTTGACGCCCACCGTGTCGATCACCACGGGGCCCATGATGGCGTCGGTGTCGGTGGCGTCGGCGAGCGCCTTGGCGTGCGTCTCGAGCCACTCGATGCATGCCTCGGGGTAGCAAGCAAGGACGATGATGTCGCATTCGCCGAGTGTCTTGTCGTTGAGCTCTCCGGCGACAGTGCCCATGCTGGCGGCCGTCATGACATCGTCATCGGGGTCCCAGGCCAGCACGCGGACGCCCGCCTGTGCATAGCCGCGGGCAAAGCTACCGCCGATGAGGCCAAGGCCGACGATGCCGGCGCACTTGGGGCCGCCCTGGTTAACGCGCGCGTTTCTCACCGTACCCATGGGCTACTCCATGGTCTCTTGGCAGACAACCTCGCGGATGGCTCGGATGCGGCGCATGGTGTCGTCGAACTGATCGGGGGTGAGGGCCTGGGCGCCGTCGGACCAGGCGCGGCTCCCCGCCGCGCCGGGGCCCGCTGCCCTATGGCAGCC
>UQNB01000054.1 GCA_900542235.1 uncultured Collinsella sp. | reverse complement strand
CCGCGGTCTTTCATGCAGCAGGGGCTCTCAATGTTTTATGTCCTGCTCATATCGTTTCTGCCGGCAGTGGGGGACAGTCCTTGCAGCTTTTTCGCGAAGACTGTCCCCAACGACTAGTCGTTTAAGAACGTCCCCAATGACTAGGCGAGGGCGGCCATGATGGTGCGAGCGACGCCGTCGTGGTCGTTGTCGTATTCGGTAATGGCGTCGACGGCCTCGCGATCTTCGGGCTCGGCGTTGATCATGGCCATGCCATGGCCCGCTGCCTGCAGCATGGGGATGTCGTTGATGTTGTCGCCGAACGCCCAGGCGTCGGCGAGACGCTCGCCCAGGTGCTCGCATAGCCACGTGAGGGCCGTTCCCTTGGTGGCGCCCTCACCCATGACTTCGATATTCATGGCGTACGAACGCGTGACCTCAATGCCTCCGAGCGTGTCGAGCGCCGCCGCGATGGCGTCGCGATCGGCCGGGTTGTGCCAGTACATGGCGATGCGTTCGAGCGTCTCGACCTCGTCGATCTTGCTGTCGATATCCATGTCGATCGGTGTTCGTGTGCGCTTGAGCGAAGCCGCGATGTGGGGGTCGCCGCCGCAGAATTCGTCCAGGCGCGTGTAGAGCGAGCGGGGGAGGAAGCACTGCCCGTCCGCGAAGATATCGAAGGTCACATCGTGGCCGGTTGCAATGCTATGGACGCGGTGGGCGATGGCGCGGTCGAGCGGTCGGCTCAAAATGCACGTGGCACGCGAGGCATCGGTGGGCACAACGTCGTCGAGCTGCCAGACGCTGGCACCGTTGGCGCAGACCGCGTAGTGTACGGCGGGGTGGGCGAGGATGGGCTCAAAGATGCCCGACAGAGGACGCCCCGTGCAGGGCACAAACTCAATCCCACGTCGAGCGAGTTCGTCGAGCATTGCCCAGGTGGCGTCGCTCATCTGCTTATCACTCGTCAGCAGCGTTCCATCCATATCGGAAAACACAATCATTCGCTGCAATCCTTTCTACTGGCATAAAAAGCGTGGCCGAGGGCGGTGATGCCCTGGCCACGCTCGGGTTCTATAACGGTCTGCGTCCTAACGATCGGCGAGCGGCTTGTACTCCAGCGGCTCGATAACCGGGCGATACGCGGGGCGGATGATGCGGTGCGCGCAGAAGAGCTCTTCCATGCGGTGCGCAGACCAGCCGGCCATGCGGGCGACGGCGAACAGCGGCGTAAAGAGCGTCTCGGGCACGCCGAGCATCTTGTAGATAAAGCCCGTGTACAGGTCGATGTTGGCGCAGATAGGCTTGGTCATGCCGTGGTCGCGCATCACTTGCGGGGCCAGGCGCTCGATGCGCTCGATGAGCGCGAACTCCTCGCCCAGGTCTTTCTTGGCGGCAAGCGTGCGCGCGTAACGACGGCACACCTCGGCACGCGGGTCGCTCAGCGTATAGACGGCGTGGCCCATACCGTAGATGAGACCCGTGCCGTCGAAGGCCTGCTTGTCGAGGATCTTGCCCAGGTAGGCTGCGACCTCGTCCTCGTCCTCCCAATTGGAGACATGCGCACGGATGTCCTCGTGCATAGACACGACCTTGGCGTTGGCGCCGCCGTGGCGCGGGCCCTTGAGCGAGCCGATAGCCGCGGCGTAGGCGGAATACGGGTCGGTGGCCGAAGACGACAGCACGCGGCAAGCGAAGGTGGAGTTGTTGCCGCCGCCGTGCTCTGCATGCAGCATGAGCATCACGTCGAGCAGCATGGCTTCGTCGCGGGTGAACGCCATGCCACCGCGCAGGACCTGTAGGATGGTCTCGGCGGTGGAGAGACCGGGCGTGGGGTGCGGCACGTGAACCTCGGAGCCGCGAAGCTTGGCGACCGAGGCCATGTGTGCGAAGGCGGCGATGCGCGGGAGACGTGCGAGCATGGAAATGGCGACGTCGATTTCGTGCTCGGGCGTGATCACGTCTGGTTCGGCATCGAAGGCGTAGAGCAACAGTACGGCGCGCTGGAGCACGTTCATGATGCTCGACGACACCGTGGTCATAGGGAACTCTTTAACGTACTCGTCGCTCAGATGTCTAAAGGCACCCAGGCGCTCGCAAAAGCCGTCGAGCTCTTCCTTGTTGGGTAGCGAACCCGTGATAAGCAGATAGGCGACTTCTTCGTAGCCGTAGCGACTCTCGGCCTGGGCATTGTTGACCAGATCCTCGATGCTGTAGCCGCGAAGCGTGAGCTTGCCCTGATCGGGCACGACCTTTCCGTCGACCTTGTTGTAGCCGTGCACATCCGAGATACGAGTGAGGCCCGCGACCACGCCCGAGCCGTCGGCATTGCGCAGGCCGCGCTTGACATTGTGCTCGACAAACAGGCCCTCGTCATAAGGGTCGGTCGGCAGGCCGTGGTAGAGGCTTTCGCTCTCAGACGAAATCTGGCGGCTTGCTTCGTAATCCAGAACCAGTCGGCTCAAGTGGTCATCGAAGCGGTAATAGATTTTCTTGGCGTCGTAGGCCATGCGCGCTCCTCTCCGGGCCATGTGGTGACGTTGCGCCTGGGCGCACCTCGGGCCGTCTCCACGCGGCTTGTTCGCTACAGGCGGTACATAAAGTTAAAGACGTCCTCGCGCTGGATGGACACGTTGACGCCCGAAAGCTCGCCGGCCTCGGCCAGCGCCTTCTGCAGCTCGGCGAAGTCGAGCTTAGACTCGGCAGTGTCGGCCAGCATGGTCATGGTGAAGATGTCCTCGATAATGGACTGCGTGATGTCGCGGATGTCGACGTTGGCCTCGCCCAGAACACGGGTGACGCCGGCGACGATACCGGGGCGGTTCTTGCCAAGGACGGTGATGACGATGCGGGAGGACGAGATCTCGGCCATGGGAAACCCTTTCGCGTGGTTGCGGCGCGCGGGGGCGCTCCGCTACGGTACAGTGTTCATCATTGTACCTGTCTGGCGCCAAAAGAGGTGCGCTTACAGCGGCGTTACACGTCTGCAACATGAGCGTAAGGGGGAAGGCCGTACGGGGAAGAGCCGTCTGGCGCGTGTCCGGCTCGTGTTGGGTTGATTTCCGATCTCAGCCGAACACATTGAGCGGACAGGCCGTTCCCGCAGTCAGCCGAACGCCTCCGACGGCTGATTCCGAACTGGAAGCGGAGGGCATCCCCGCCCTTCGGTAGGGGATACCGCTCCGCGGCGCATGCCGCGGGCGGCGCCCCTATCGGACCACCGTGACCTCAGTTGGGATGGGCCCAGCACTGCCGCGTACTCGGTGAGCTAGAGCCAACTGTTCGTCTTCACGTCGCGTATGGCGATATTTCGGTCGTCCGGCTCGGTGATGCCGTAGCCGAACGCTTGGAGCGTCTCGATGGACTCTTGAACGCGGGGACGAGTCTCGTCGCGCCCTCTAGTCCTCGGCGGACCAATCGAGTCCGAACTCCTTTCGGGCATCCTCTTCGCTCATGACTTCGAGAAGGTCTCCAGGTTGGCAACGAAGGGCGAGGCATAGCTGCTCGAGCGTGTTGAAACGAATGCCGCGAATATGCCCTTTTTTAATACGGGACAGGTTCACGGGCGTGGTTCCAATCCTTTCGGCAAGTTCGTTCGAGGAAATCTTTCGCTCGGCCATGATCTTGTCGAGGCGAACAATTACGGGCATGGCGTTTCCTTACGCAATCTCGTCGGAGTCGAGGTACAGCTCTCGGGCGTACAAGAAGAGCTGGGAAAGCATGAACAGGACGATGCCGAGAACCAGAGAGGTCCAATCGAATGATGAAGCGATCTCTTGGGCGCCGACGGCCCCCTCGCCGCCAAACATCGAAACGGAGGTTTTGAGTGAGCCGGCGTAGAGGCTGGTGGCAGCTTGAACAACGAAGAGAATGCCGAGCACCTTCAAGCATGTCGCAGACCCTTTCTTGAAGGGGTCTCCGCTCTTGATCGTCCACACGAGAACGGCGCTGAGGATGGTCGTAGCGATACCGATGACGGCAGGGACCAATGTCGAGATCGCAAGGGCTGGATACGCGGGGGAGTCTGCAATTACAGGGTTGTCGAGCACTTCGATTGCTGGCTTTAAGGAGAACGCCACTTGTGCGATGGCGGTGGCGCAAAGGGTCGCAGAGGCTATCGCACATGCGATGCGGAAGGAATGAAGCCGGGGAGTGCGATTGTCGGAACTCATAATAACCTCCGAAGAATTTAAAAAACTCAGGTTACTTTTTAACAGTTTATGTTAAATTGACTTTGCCGACAAGTAATCACAGCATGCTGCAATCACTAGATGCGAGGCGGGGCCGAGCATTTTGTTCAGCCCCGCTGTTCCAGGTGGATGGGGTTAAGGTTGGCGATGAATATGCTCAAGATCTCGAAGGCGATCTTTAGGTCGCTTCTCTCCTCCAGGTCGCTCTGTGTTGTCGTTGTTGCGTTGATGGTTCTTTGTGCTCTGCCCGTCTTCAGGAGCGCGGCTGGCATCGACGGACGGGTCGAATACCTCGAGTCGGGAATAACCCGTGTTGAGCAGGAATTGTCAGCATCCTATGCGGACGCGCTTGTGAATGCGGGGGAGGACGGTGTCTATACCTCTTCATCAAGCATGCCCGCGCTTCTGTACCCTCTTGCCGCGGGACGTCTTATCTTGGCACCGCTCTCTCCCCTACTTCCGTTTCTGCAGATATCGGATGGAGAGTACACCTATTATGACGGATCGAAGGAGTACTTGCTATGGGTCGCAACGGCCGTTGCCGTCTCGTTCCTTGCCGCGCGTCTTAACAAACGTGAAAAGCTCATCATCCAGGCACCGATGGGCGAGCTGGGTAGACTTGTTGCATCGAGCGTATGGGCGAGTGTTTTTGCAATGCTTGCCGTCCTCGCCATCAATCTTCCAGGGATAATCGCCGCGCTTGTGAAGAATGGCCCGGGCTCGCCGTTCTATCCGATAGGCTACATTCAATATGCGACTCCGGTTATCAAACCGGCTTGGCTGGTGTTCGCGCAGACGGCCATCTTGCAATTCTTGGTGGCAGCGTTCATCTCGCTTGTCGTTCACCTTGCCGTGAAGATTGCCAATAACCCTACGCTTGGAATCGTGTTCGTATGTGCCCTGATGGGGGTGACGATGGTTCCCGGGTATTACGGAAGATCCATCGCTTTACGTGAGTTCGCCCTGTTGAATCCCCTTACGTATGCGAACACTGAGTTGACCGTCGGCGCCTATAGCTCGTACCCGACAACGCAGATAGTGAATCTGCCTGGACTTTGCTTCGAGCGTGGCGCGATTGCCCTCGTATGCGCAATCGGGATCGAGGTGCTGGCAATTAGCCTGCTTTGCGTTGCTGGAAAGAGCGGCTGCGCGTGCCCGATATCCCCAATTTGTCTTGAGAGAGAGGCTCCTTCACTGCATCGAGAACGGCAACTCGTTCGAGCGCTTGTGCCTCCGCCGTTGCATACGTAAGAACGATGGGGAAACTGCTCCTGCGTTCTCCTACCCTCGCCGTATGCGCGATTGCAATGTCGACGACGATGCTGGCCCCGGCTCTGGTCGAGATGTTTCCTGACGCTGATAACGTTTCCGCTGTTCGGTATAGGGATGGGGAGCTCCGTTCAATAGATCGGTATCTAGAGCAGAACGCTGCGAATATGGACGTCGAGGGCAAAGCGGCCCTGGAAGACATGCGGGATGCTCTTTCGGGTTTCGTGTACGCGCCTATGCCTGCGGAGGGGTTTCGAAGCCTTGCGACGTACGAGCGCGCTCGAGGTGAGCTGGGCGCGGCAGATGCGACTCTCCTGCAATCGATCGGAATCGAGCCGGAGACTCCTTCTCGTGCGGAGGCGCGCGCCCTTCTGCTTGAGTCGATCGCGAGCTTGCCGGACCCCAAGGTTTACGAGTTAAGTACGAAGATGCCCCCATTAATCCTCCTTTCGTATCTCCAGGCAGCGCTTCCCTCCTTATTTTTGCTGTTGCCCGTGGTTGTCACATCGCTCGCGTGCACCCACCTGCAGTGTCGTTCCCTTCTGGTTCTCCAGATCCCCGCAACAGCGCATGTGCGTTTTCTGACGGCTGTTGCGCTGGCTCTCCTGCTTGGCTTGGTGCTGCTTTTGGTGTCGATGGTTCCCGCTGTCGTTGTGTCCGTGATTAAGAACGGTGCGGGTGGATCGGAGTATCCCGTCGCTCTCATTCGGGCGGGAGCTTCGACAACGTCCATGGTGGGGGAGGCGGTGTTGTGCAGTATTCCGTTGCTGGTCATGGCATACGGCGTGATTTCCGTCGTCGCTGCGTTGACAGCAGCGATTAGCCGCAACCCCGTTGTCACCGGAATGGTTTGCGCGGTTCTCTTGGTGTTGGGTTCGTTGAGCGCTCATGTTGAAAGCGTGGGCATGGGCGTCGCGCTGCTGGCTCCATTCGCCTCGTTTGATCCCGCTTCCCAGGTGGGGACGATTGGGTTCCTTGGGCGAGGGACGAACGCGATGCCTTTTGGAGAGGTCGTCGGCGCATCGGGCGCTCTGCTGGTGGTCTTGGGCGCCGTATCTCCGTTGATGGTGCGCCTGAGTGTTCCAAAGATCGAAAGGGGATGATCTCGATGATTGACCTTCAAACGCTGACGATCTCTTATGGAAAGAAGGTGCTCGTAGATTCGGTGAACGCTGAGTTTGCCCCGGGTACGGTCTACGGTCTCGTCGCTCCGAACGGGCATGGAAAGACGACGTTGCTGCGTGCGATGGCAGGTTTGCCGGGTCCTCGCGTGGACGGGAGCATCGTTCTGGATGAGGTACAGGGTACGGGTGCGAGAGAGGTCCGTTCTATGATCTTCTATGCACCTGGTGAGGGGACGCTGCTGTATCCCGGATTGCGTGCGGAAGATCACCTCAAGATGGTTTGCGATATGTGGCCGCATGCTCGCGATATCGAAGAGATAGTGGAACAAACGCAGATAGGCGAGTTCGCGAAGATGAGGATCTGCACTCTGAGCCAGGGCATGAAGCAGCAGCTTACCCTGGCGATTGCGTATGCGACGGGCGCGCGGTACCTTCTATTAGATGAGCCCATGAACGCGCTCGACCCCAGCAGGGTGGACTTGCATTCCGAGATTCTCAGGAAGCTGGCCGATTCTGGTACGTGCATCATCATGTCATCCCACATCTTGGATTCGGTCGATAGGCTGTGCGATGAGATTCTGTTTTTGAAGGATGGGAGGCTCATTAGAAGCATTCCGCAAGATGATGCTGCGCCGAAGTCTCCTGGATCCCATTTCGCAAAGCCTGCTGGACGCGCCGAGGGTGCGCTAAGCACGTATCGGCGACTCTACGAAAAGGGCGGGTAGAAATGCAAGTTAAAAATCTATGTGGCCAATGTGATACCGTTGAACCCGCATATCGATACCGCTCAGCCATTCGCCTCGCCCCCGTCGCACGTATCTTCATCCGGTCTGTTACTTTTAATCTAACAATTCTTTGAGGAACGTAGGTGCTTCTAAATGTACTGTCGACTTCTTCTCAAACTAATCCTAAGAGACAGGGCCGTATGGATCTCTACGCTCGTTCTTGCCGCAGCCTTCTCCATCCCCATTGCGTTCAATTCACCCATTTACGGACCCTTCTTTATGAAGCAGGGCATGCAGAGCTTTGTCGACGCATTCAATACGCGCGCACCCCAAGCCAACGGCGTAGACCTATCGCCAGAGCAGCAAGTCGACGCGGAGCTTGCAAGATACGCGAACGCCGCTCTTGCCGCTCAAACCGACGCCGCCTTTCTCGATTCTGCCGAGAGCTACTACGCGCTCATGGGCGAAGGCTTCCAATCCGGGTCCATCGTGGGAGACCGAGAGACCAATGACGCAGCGCTCGCATATTGCCGTGCCCTGAGCAGCTCCGGCATCACGGATATCCCGGCCTCCGCAAGCGACCTGCCATTCCTTTCCTTCCTGCCTTACGCCATTGCCATGGTGCCGTCTTTCCTTCCCTTCATTCCCTTCCTTCTCTCGTCGATACTCCTGCTCGGGGCCACAAGGCCTGCGACCCTGGCGGCGAAGGCGCCCGTGTCCAAATTCCGGCGCCTTATCCAGATCGTGTTTTCGATAATCGCCGCGGGGACCGCGATGCTCCTCGCCGGCCTTGCACCCGGGGGCATTTACGCCTTGGCCCTAAACGGCTTCGGGCAAATTGGGTACCCGATCGCCTTCTTCCATGACGGCGCGCTTACCACCACGACTGCGGGAAACGTCCTCACAGCCCTGCTTATCGCGCTTCTTGCGGGCGGAACCTTAATATCCGTTTGTTCCGTCGTCCTATCGACCGCAACGAGGCGCGTCCTCGCAGGCCCCCTTACCTCCGCGCTGCTTGTCGCGGCCCCGGTATTCCCGTTACTGTCCGATTCGGCACTGGAGCATAGCGCCGCGCTCAATCTCCTGCCGCTGGCCGTATTCTCGCCTATCGAGGCAACGGGTTACGTAGGATGCTTCCCAACAGAATTCATTGGCTCCGATTCAAGCGGTGCATCGATGCTTGCCGTGGCCCTGATATACGTCGCGGTCTTTTTTGCGGTCGGCGCCGTTGCGGCACGTTCCCCCAAACAGCCTGGACCCGCGAAAAAGCACCATGGGCTCGAGCTTCTAGACGCGAGCGTGGGATACGGAAGCACGACGATACTTTCAATCGGATCGCTTTTCTTGAGCCCGGGAACGGCGGCGGGCCTCGTTGCTCCCAACGGCTCGGGGAAAACCACCCTTCTTGAAGCGCTGTCGGGCCAATTTCCCACCCGCATCCGCTCGGGAAGCCTGGCGGCAGACGGAATCTGCCAACGTCGATCAGCCGAATTTGCAGAACTTGTCTACCTGAGCTCTTCGGGCGGCGCGGATCTCTACCCCACGCTATCGGCCATCGAGCACCTTGCTTTCGTTAGGGAGGCGTGGAAATCGGCCGCCGACATCGACTCGCTCTGCGACTCCCTCGGAATCTCCCCATATCTCGACAAGCCGACCCGTAAACTCTCGACAGGAATGAAGCAGCAGGTAAAGCTTGCCATGGCGATAGCGACCGATTGCCCGTACCTCATCCTCGATGAACCGCTGAACGGCCTCGATCCGGGAAAGCGGAAAACCTCCTGCGACGCGATGCGCAGCGAGGTGGCGCGGGGACGAAGCGTGCTCATTTCAAGCCATCTGCTCGACGACCTGGCAGACCTCACCGACTCGTTCTACTTCATCGAGGCCGGCACGCTCGTGGAAAAGACCGAGTCGTCCTCGCAGACGCTCAAGCAGGAATACCTCGATACATACGAGGGATGAATGTGGGGGAGTGTTCGGATGATAGTTGATATTCAAGGGCCAGTTCGTGCTGTGCCGAAAAGACCGTGAACCTTTTGTGGGACGCGCGGCGCCGTGGTACCATAGCCGAGTTTGTTGTCTTGGTCGGAAACCAAGACGCCTTATGCGCTGATCGGTAACCAGCGCCTGACCAATAAGGAGTCCTACCATGAAGCAGGGTATCCATCCCCAGTATGTCGAGTGCACGGTGACGTGCTCCTGCGGCAACACCTTCAAGACGCACGCTACCGTGTCCGAGATGAAGGTCGAGCTTTGCAACGAGTGCCACCCGTTCTACACCGGCCAGCAGAAGTTCGTCGACACCGGTGGACGCGTCCAGCGCTTCGCCGACAAGTTCGGTGGCGCCGCTGCCGCCCAGCTCAAGAAGGCTGAGGAGGCCAAGGCTGCCAAGGCCGCCAAGGCTGCTGAGGCCGAGGCCGCTCGCAAGGCCGCCGCTGAGGCTAAGGCTGCCGAGAAGGCTAAGCGTGCCGCTAAGTTTGCCGAGGAGGCTGCCAAGCAGGCCGCCGAGGCTCCCGCAGAGGCTTCCGTCGAGGAGGCCGCTGCCGAGGCCGAGACCACCGAGGCTGCTGAGTAAATAGCTCGCCGCGGAATCGCTCGCATTCATGGCTAAAGGGCCGCGTATCCATTTGGGTGCGCGGCCCTTTTCTTTTTATTGGTGCAAACGGACCTGTCCCCATGGCGCCAAATTGGTGCGAAGGGGACAGGCTCGTTTGCACCAAATGGTAGAGATGCGGCGTTTGTCCAGATAAAACCTGCCAAAATAAACCTGTCCCTTTTTGGCAGGTTGGTCGTAGTTATTACGTGGCGGTCGAGGTCGACCGTATAGGGCGCGCCCTGTTTGGCTAAAGTACAATTATCTGTGTTTAACTCGCCCAAGGCTGCATGGCGTGGGCGATGGCCAAAAAAGGAAAACCACATGGGATTCATGTCAAAGCTGCTGTCCTTTGGATCCGATAAGGACCTCAAGCGCTACTACAAGATCGTTGACCAAATCAACGGTCTTGAGCCCCAGTTTGAGAAGATGACCGAGGAGGAACTCCGCGCCCAGACCGATAAGTTCCGTGAGCGTTACGCCAACGGCGAGTCGCTCGACGACATGCTCCCCGAGGCTTTTGCCACCGTGCGTGAGGCTTCCAAGCGCATCACGGGCATGCGTCACTTTGACGTGCAGCTCATTGGCGCCATGGCACTGCACGAGGGGCATATCGCCGAGATGAAGACCGGCGAAGGCAAGACCCTGGTCTCCACGCTGGCCGGCTACCTCAACGCTATTGCCGGCAAGGGTGTACACGTCGTTACCGTCAACGATTACCTGGCCAAGCGCGACTCCGAGTGGATGGGTCGCATCTACAAGTACCTGGGCATGACTGTCGGTCTGCTGCAGAACAACATGCCGCTCGAGCTTAAGCGTCCGGCCTACCAGGCCGACGTCACCTACGGCACCAACTCCGAGTTCGGCTTCGATTACCTGCGCGACAACATGGTCACCCGCCCCGAGCAGCGCGTGCAGCGTGGCCACCATTACGCCATCGTCGACGAGGTCGACTCCATCCTGATCGACGAGGCGCGTACCCCGCTCATCATCTCGGGTGCCGGCACCAAGTCCGCCAGCACCTACAAGGACTTCGCGCGTGCCGTGCGCGGCCTTGAGCGCGGCGAGGACGTCTCGCACGACATGCTCACCGCCACCGAGGACGTTGAGCCCACGGGCGACTTCGTCATGGACGAGGCCAAGCACACCATCGCCGCCACCGAGCGCGGCCTTAAGAAAATCGAGCGCCGCTTGGGGATCGAGGACATCTATGCCGACCTTTCGGGCCAGCTGGTCAACCACCTGCAGCAGGCGTTGAAGGCCCAGTACATGTTCCACCGCGATAAGCAGTACGTGGTCACCAACGGCGAGGTCAAGATCGTCGACGAGTTCACCGGCCGCATTATGGAAGGCCGCCGCTACTCCGAGGGTCTGCACCAGGCCATCGAGGCCAAAGAAGGCGTGCTCGTGCGCGAGGAGAACCAGACGCTGGCCACCATCACCCTGCAGAACTACTTCCGTCTCTATGACAAGCTCTCCGGCATGACCGGTACGGCACTCACCGAGGACGCCGAGTTCCGCGAGATTTACAAGCTGCCCGTCGAGGTCATCCCCTCCAACAAGCCCGTGCAGCGTGTTGACCACGAGGACCTGGTGTACCGCACCATCCAGGCCAAGTACAACGCCGTTGCCGACGACGTCGAGCGCCGTCACGCCAAGGGCCAGCCGGTCCTGGTGGGCACCGTCTCCATCGAAAGCTCCGAGAAGCTGTCGGCCGCCCTTACCAAGCGCGGCATCGCGCACGAGGTCCTCAACGCCAAGCACCACGAGCGCGAGGCCCATATCGTGGCCCAGGCCGGACGCTACGGCGCCGTGACCATCGCTACTAACATGGCCGGTCGTGGCACCGACATCCTGCTGGGCGGCAACCCCGACGAGCTGGTGCGCGAGCGCCTGGAGTACGAGGGCCTGACCATGGAGGACGTGACGCCCGAGCAGCTCGAGCAGTTTAACGCCGAGGCCAAGGAGACCTGCAAGGCCGAGCGCGAGCGCGTGCTTGCCGCCGGCGGCCTGACCGTCATCGGCACCGAGCGCCATGAATCCCGTCGTATCGACAACCAGCTGCGCGGCCGTTCCGGCCGTCAGGGCGACCCGGGCGAGACCCAGTTCTACCTGTCGCTCGAGGACGACCTCATGCGCCTGTTCGGCGGCGACAGGATGGACCGCGTCTCCAAGATGATGGTCACGGCCGACATGGGCGACGACATGCCCATCCAGCACAAGATCATTTCCAAGGCCGTCGAGAACGCCCAGCACAAGGTCGAGAGCATCAACTTCTCCATGCGCAAGAGCGTCCTTGAGTACGACGACGTCATGAACAAGCAGCGCCAGGTCATCTACGCCGAGCGAAATAAGATTCTGGACGGCAAGGACCTGACCGATCACATCACCGAGGTCATGCACGATACCGTGTACCGCTGTGTTCAGGAGTTCTGCACCAAGGACAGCCACGAGGGCGAGCGCGACCTGGAAGGCCTGCGCAAGTGGGTTGTGGAGCTCACCGGCCACATCGATACGCCGAAGTTCCCCGACGAGGATTATGAGGCCCTGGCTGCCGATGTCCTGGCTTACGTAGAGAAGTGCTACAACATGAAGGCCGAGCGCTTGGGCGAGGATCTGATGCGCGAGCTCAACACCCAGGTCATGCTGCGCGTCATCGATACCCGCTGGATGAACTACCTGCAGGAGATGGACTATCTCAAGACCGGCATCGGCCTGCGCGGCTTTGGCCAGCGCGACCCGCTGGTCGAGTACAAGACCGAGGCTTATGGTGCCTTCCAGATGCTCGTCGACACCATGTACGAGGATTACCTGCGCACCGTCCTGCGCATCGAGATCAAGGCCGCCCCGCAGGCCGTGGAGCACAAGGAGGACCCCGCGCTCGAGGGGGCGCGCTTCTCCGGCCCCGCCGATGTCGATGGCGACAACGGCAACTCGGTGCTGCGCAAGCAGGCACAGGTGCAGGCTCGTACGGCCGTCCAGGGAGGCCCGGCTGCTGTCAACAACGGCGGCAAGGTGACTACCTACCGCAAGGACGAGAGCGACGATCCGTACGTCAACGTTGGCCGCAATGACCTTTGCCCCTGCGGCAGCGGCAAGAAGTTCAAGTACTGCCACGGCAGGAATCGTTAATGGCCGAGGCTTTAGAGGTAACGCCCGCCGAGCTGGACGCG
>UQNB01000053.1 GCA_900542235.1 uncultured Collinsella sp. | reverse complement strand
TACGCCGCAGGGACGGGCGGGGGGGGCGGGGCGGCAAGGCTCGTTGCGGTGGGATAGCAGCCGGCGCAAGCGACCAAAACGGGCTTTCCGGCGGCATGGCTGGAAGCAGCGGTCTCTAAGTCCTGGCAGAACAGCTCGGGCAGGCCAAAAGCGCGGGTCTTGAGCAGCTCGGGGCTCGTGTGCTCGGCGGCATACCATGCCTCAAAGACGGACGGGTCGCTCAGACGGTAATCGGCCGAAAGATCAAAGCAGGAAACGCCCGCGGCAAGGAGCGCGGGCACCTGCGCCATGGCAGCCGTGTGCGGCACGGCAAGAAAAACCGCATCGCAGCTTTTGAGCTCGGGGGCGTCATGCGTGGTGAAAACCAGATCGCTCACGCCAGCAAAGCTCGGATACACTGCGGACAGCGGCTGGCCGGCATCGGCGTTGGACGTAATGGCAACAAGTTCAAACTCGGGATGGCCGAGTACGAGGCGAATGAGCTCGGCTCCGGCATATCCAGCCGCGCCGACGATTCCAACCTTCAAAGACATATCAGACTCCTTGTCTGCGATTTATGCACCGATGCGCATTTCGCAGTGGTCATTATGAGGTGGGTTGAAACTTTAGCACCAAAAGATGCATGAATACGTAAATAGCTTGCATGTTCATGCATTGAAACATTCCCGACACATTCGCTTGAAGGAATTGACAAATAGAGCGGGCCTCGTATTGACCGGCACTCCTTACGGTGCCGGGCAACACGGGGTCCGCCCATGCGAAAACTAAGTTGTTAGGATGAGCCAGCTGGCTAGAGCTCAACCGGCACCCATTCGTCATGATTGCAGATAAATGCCTCAGGATCCTCGACGCTAAAGAAGACGAGCGCGGGGTCGTTAGGCCCCTCATAGTGCTCGCTCAAGCGCTCAAGATGCTTCCATCCGGCCTCGCGCATTTCGCTCGAAGCCCGGTCTTCCAGCCCCGCACGCCCGCGCAGGATCAACCAACCATGGCCCGGCCACCAACTCGTGACCTCAAAGCGCTGGTTTTGCAGCAGCTCCTGCCACACATCTTTGGTGCGCGCTGTCACAAACCACAGCTTGCCGTCCTGAATCTGCGCAAACGAGAACGGACGCACATGCGGCTGCCCGCCCACGCTCGTCGCCAGATACCACGCCGGCACCGACGTCAGATACTCCAGCACCGTATTCAATCCGTCCACGTTTCCTCCTGTCGCCTGACCAATCTTTTTGGAATGGGTAGCCAATTTGGGAAATTAGAGCTCGAGGCGCTCTTCGCTGCCGTCGATATCGCAGAACCGTGCGGCGATGTTGCGGACCGAGAAGAATGCAAGGCGGCCATCGTTGGCGCTATCGTGTTGCTCGCCAATGCCCACCATGTGCTTAAAGCCCGCTTGGCGCACCTTGTCGCTCACGAATGCATCGTCCTCGAGCGCGGCCTCGCCAGTTAACACGATCCAGCACTCCCCCGGCTTCCAGCCCGATACCTCAAACTTGGGATTCGCGCTCAACTCCGCCCACACGTCCTTGTCGCGCGACGTGCAAAACCACAGCTTGCCATCATCGACCATGGCAAACGAAAACGGCCTCACGCGGGGCTGATGCCCGTCGCTCGCATCGGTCGTGGCAAGATACCACGCCGGAATGCGCCTGAGATACGAGCAGGCGCGCTCGAGCTGAGCCGTGCGATCGATGTCGGTCATAGAGACCCCTTTCTTGCGCTCGAATCGAGCTTAGACGAGTTGAAGATTGATAACGACAACGCATGTCACCAGCAGCGCCATCGCCAGCGCTGCCAGTACATCCCCCCGGCCAAACGCAAGCGCATGCAGACGCGTGCGTCCCTGCTCGCCGTGATAACAGCGCGCATCCATGGCGGCCGAAAGCGTCTCGGCATGACGGAACACGCCGGTGAACAGCGGAATCGCCACACTGCCGAGCATGCGCACACCGCCGAGCGGACCGCCCGTCACGCGCGCGCCGCGACTTGCCTGTGCATCGGCCGTCTGTTTCATCTCGGTGGCAAATTGCGGCATAAACCGCAGCGCGATACCCATAATCATGCCGAGCTCGTGCGCCGGAAGCCCCACGCGCGCAAATGGTGCGAGCAGACGTTCAAAGCCCGCGGTGAGGTCGAGCGTCGGCGTGGTGAGTGTAACGGCGCTCATGCCGGCCATCATCAACGTCAGGCGGCACGCCACAAACGCCGCAGAACGCAGCGAGCCCTCGCTCACCTGCAAAAAGCCAAGCTGCCACAGGATGCGGCCACTCTGGTCGGAAAACAGGTTGAGCACCGCGACCACCACGACAATCGCCAGCAATGGTGCCATCGATGATAGGACCCGGCGCAACGGCACCCGGGCTGCGAGATAGACCAGCACGACAAAAAATGCGACCGGAACCAGCCCGCAAAAGCTTCCGACGGTGAGCACGGTGACCAGAAATGCAAAACCTAGGAGCAACTTAGTACGCGGATCCAGGCGATGCACCGCGCTATCCCCGGGATAGTAGCTGCCAAATGAGAACGCCTCCATTAGCAGCCCTCCTCTCGCGTGGGCGCCTTGGAACCAGCCTGACACGGAACCCTCAAAGGCACGTCCGCGCAGCCCAGCAGCAAGCCGGCCAACTCGTCGGCTAGCGCCTCAACCGTATAAAGCTTGTCGCAGCGGAGCGGCACACCGGCTTGCGCAAGCGCCAGCGCCATGCGCTGGGCGGCAGGAACGCCCAGGCCGATCGATTTGAGCTCGTCCGCGTGCGCAAACACCTGCGCGGGCGTTCCCTCGGCAAACACGGCGCCCTCGTTCATCACAACGATACGGTCACAACAATTTGCCAGGTCATCCATGCTATGCGAAACCATGACAACAGTCAGGCCCTCGCGATGGAGTCGATCGATGAGCCCCAGGAAATCCCCGCGCGCAGCCGGATCGAGCCCCGCCATGGGCTCGTCGAGCACCAGCACCTCGGGCTCCATGGCGAGCACGCCGGCAAACGCCACGCGGCGCTGCTGGCCGCCCGAAAGCTCAAAGGGGTTCTTGTCGCCTATCGCGGCAAGGTCGAGGCCCACGCGCGCAAGCGATGATGCGACACGGCGTGCAACCTCGTCTTCTGGCAGGCCAAGGTTGCGCGGGCCAAACGCCACGTCCTGCGCCACGGTCTCGGCAAATAGCTGGCGCTCGGGATACTGAAACACCACGCCGACCTTGGCCTTAACCGCAGCGGCGTCTTTCTTGCTTGATAGGTCGAGCCCCAGCGCGCAAACGCTTCCCTCCTGCGGACGAATCAACCCGTTGAGATGCTGAACCAGCGTCGATTTACCCGAGCCGGTATGACCCGCCAATCCCAGAAACTCGCCGCGGCGCACCGTCAGCGAAACATCACGTAGCGCCCAGGGGCTGTTTGGATCGTTGCCCCAAAGAGCCTGTTTGCTCGATGCGTCCGCAGTGGTCGAGCGCTTGCGCCATCGACGGCGCTCGCGGGCGCTCAGCGAGTAACTATGCGAGAGGTGCGAAATCTCGATAACGGGCTCCGATGCGGCCGCCTCGTTAGTCGCGAAGGATGCATTGTCGAGCATACGAGAATCGGATGCAGAAGGCTGCACTGCGACGTCCGCCCCGCCCCGCTCGGCGTAAACCCGCGCAATCTCGGCGACCATATCTGCCTCGCGCACCTGCGCGCAAACGGGCACGCCCTTCTCACGAAGTGCCCTACCTAGGCAGCACGACGCCGGCATATCCAGGTTGAGCTGCGCAAGTTCGTCCGCCCGCGTCAAGATTTCCTCGGGCGTACCGATCATGGCAACGCGGCCCGCTTGGAAGACAGCAACGCGATCGGCCTCGGCGGCCTCTTCCATAAAGTGCGTAATCATCACGATGGTCATGCCGCGATCATGCAACGCACGGCAAGCCTTCATGAGGCCCTTGCGTCCACGCGGATCGAGCATCGAGGAAGCCTCGTCCAATATGAGCACGCGCGGTTCCATGGCGAGCACGCCGGCAAGCGCCACGCGCTGCTTTTGGCCGCCCGAAAGCGCGTGGGTCTCGTGGCGCTCAAAGCCCACCAGGCCCACGCCCTTCAGTGCCTCGCGTACGCGCTGCGCAATTTGCGCCGATGGCACGCCAAGGTTTTCAGGACCAAACGCAACGTCATCTTCGACAAGCGTTGCTACCAGCTGATCATCGGGATTCTGGAATACCATGCCCGCGGTCGAACGAATGTCGTAGACCAGCTCGGGGTCGGACGCATCCATGCCGTTGACGCGTACCGTGCCCGCATCGGGCTGCAACAGTGCATTCAGATGCTTGGTAAACGTCGACTTGCCCGACCCATTGCCACCGAGGATGCAGAAAAACTCGCCATCCTCGATGTTCAGATCGACGCCGTCGAGTGCCGGTGCGGCACCGTCATAGCTAAAGGAAACGCCCCGACACTCAATCATGCGCGGCCTTTGACCTGGTCCTTTTTAGGCGTGATGAGGTTGGAGACCGCTTTGTACACCGCCAGCGTCAACACCGAGTTAAGCACGGTCTTGATAAGGTTGAACGGCAGCACGGCAGGAATCATGAGCGGGGCGATCACATCGACCGAGCCATACCAGAACCATACGCCAATGGTAAGGTTTGCGACCATAGACAACGCCGTAGCAGCAATAACGCCGAGCACCAGGCCAATCACGGCACCCTTATAGGTATGCATCTTCTGGTAGACGATAGCCGCGGGCAGAATGTAGCCCAGCGTGGCAACCAGGTTCATAAGCGCGCCGACCCAGTCACCCGTGGTGAGTGCATGGATAACGATCGCCATGGCGGCAACGGCGGTACCGGCACCGGGGCCATATGCAAACCCACACACCATCGCCGGCACCAGCGACGGATCATAGGTCAAAAACGGCGCCGAAGGAAGGATGGGCAACTGCACGTACATAAACAGGGCACCCAAGGCGCACATCAACGCCATGGTAACGAGCTGTTTGGTGCTCCACCTATTCGAGTTCTCAAAATGGATATGCTGCGACTGTTCAGACATAAGATCACCTGCCTCTTTCATCCGGACTCTAACCGTTGGTACTGGGATCTCACCAGTTCAGCCGGCATGCGAACCAACGCACGCACGGGTCGCGGACTCATCGGCTCGACGCAGGTCCTCGCCTGCGCCACGGCACCCCTTTGGCACCGCCCGATTTACCGCCAGTGGGGAATTTCACCCCGCCCTGAAACAGCAATTGCAAGTGTAGCACGGGCAGGTATTCGTGCAAGTATGCCAAGAGTAATTTGTGGCGGGGATCAGTTGCCGCAACAGCCACGTTTCCCACCCATCCCAAAGTAACGCGCCTTTCGCGCAAAGCGCGAAACAGCGAAGGGGACACGTACCCTTATCAACCACGTCCTTCTCCGCCCGCCGACCTCAAGGCCGTAAACGCAGGGAATCCGGGGGCGTGACGGGGGCTTCTCTCCGGAACATTCCGCACTGATATTGTCTGTATTGAAGACGTCGATGATGCGCCCGTATACCATTGACGTCGACACCATCAGATGCGGACCGCGCGGTGACCCCACATTCCGCTGGCGCCCACAGGGCTGCCCTCGTTTCCTGACATGTCCCGCGCGGGCCGCGGCGAGCCGAGACCGCCGCATGACCTAATAGGAGCATGGAGCGATACCGCGGACCCGAACAACCGCATTCTATCGCGCCCCGTCAGTGTGCCGTCTGCCCGGTCCAGGCGAGCACGGAAAGAACGGAGCGAGACATGAGAACCGAATCGACACCCGGCGCCCGCGGGCCGGTCTTCTGCGGGGTCGACACCCACGCCGACTCGCACTGGCTGTGCGTCCTCGACTGGAGGGGCCGCAAGGTCCTGTCCCGCCAGTTCCCCGCCGACGCGGCGGGCTACGAGGCGCTCGCCGGGGCGATCGCGGCGGCCGGGGAGCCGGCCTGCGTCGCGATGGAGGGGACGTCGTCCTACGGGGCGGGCCTCACCAGGCACCTCGCGTCGCTGGGGATGCCCGTGCGCGAGGCGCTCTCCCCGGCGAGGATGCAGAGGAGGCGCCCGGGGCAGGGAAAGTGCGACGAGGCGGACGCGGAGAGGGCCGCCCGCGCGGCGATGTCCGGCTCAAAGCTCGGGACCCCCAAGAGCCAGGACGGGTGGGTCGACGGGGTGCGCTGCATGCTCGCGGCGCGCTCCGGGGCGGTGAAGGCGCGGACCTCGGCGATAAACACCGCGAGGTCGCTGCTCACCACCGCGCCGGAGGGGCTCAGGTCGAGGTTCCGCGGCATGGGAGGGCCGAGGCTGATGGAGGAGCTCCCCTCCGTGCGCGCCGAGGGCGCGCTGGGCGCCGCGCTCGGCGCGCTGGCGGACCTGTGGGAGGCGGCGCGCGACGCGGCGCTCGACATGGAGCGCGCGATCGAGGCGTCCCTGGAGGAGAACTGCCCCGCGCTGCTGGCGATGTACGGGTGCGGGCCCGTGAGCGCGGCCAAGCTCGCGGTCGCGGCCGGGGACAACCCGGGCAGGCTGCGCTCCGAGGCGTCGTTCGCGGCGATATGCGGGGCCTGCCCCATCCCCGCCTCGAGCGGCAAGACCGTGAGGCACAGGCTCAACAGGGGCGGCGACCGGCAGGCGAACAGCGCGCTGCACGAGATCGCGAGGCAGAGGGTCATGCGCGACCCCGAGACCGCCGAGTACGCCGAGAGGGCCAGGGGGCGGGGAAAGAGCGACAGGGAGGTCATGAGGTGCCTCAAGCGCTACGTGGCCAGGGAGGCGTACCGGGCGCTGATGCACCCGCACGAGATCAGGAGGCCCGAGGACGCCTCGGAGCTCGTGGCGGCCAGGCGCGCGGCGAAGGTCAGCCAGGTGAGGGCGGCGTCCATATTGGGAACCAGCGAGAAGTACATCTCGATGCTGGAGAGGGGCCAAAGGGAGCTCAAGCCCATAAGGAGGGCCTACGAGGCATGGGTAGAGGCCGGACTTCCGCTCGATTGGGACAGGCGGGCCTTCGAGGCCGAGCGCAAAATGGATTCTAAAAAACACCTTGCCAAATAGGAGCGTCAGGACGCAAGTAACCCCCGCCGCACGAAGTGCGCAGCGGGGGTTACTTGCATGTCCGAGGACGTTCTGAAAAGTAACACCAGGGCGGGCCCGGACGAAAACAACCGACTACAGGTCGATGTGCGATTCCTTGATCGGGAACGGCTCGGCGAAGTGACAGGCGCAGCAGTGACCCGGTGCGACTTCCTTAAACTCGGGAAGCTTCTCGGAGCAGATGCCCTGCGCGATCGGGCAGCGCGTGTGGAAACGGCAACCGGTCGGCGGATCCAGCGGCGACGGCGGATCGCCAGCGAGAATGATGCGCTTGCGGGTCTTCTGGATATCCGGATCGGGCACCGGCACGGCAGACAGCAGCGACTGCGTGTACGGGTGGTGCGGCTCACTGTAGAGCGTCTTCCAGTCCGAAACCTCGACCATCTTGCCCAGATACATAACGGCAACGCGATCAGAAATGTGCTGCACGACAGAGAGGTCGTGAGCAATGAAGAGATAAGCCGTACCGAACTTGTCCTGGAGCTCCTTAAGAAGGTTCAGAACCTGGGCCTGAATGGATACGTCAAGCGCAGAGACGGGCTCATCGCAGATAATCAGCTTGGGCTTGAGCGCAAAGGCGCGGGCAATGCCGACACGCTGGCGCTGGCCGCCCGAGAACTCGTGCGGATAGCGGTTGATGTGCTCGGGGTTCAGACCGACGACGTCCAGCAGCTCGCGGACGCGCTCGATACGCTCTTCCTTTGTACCCACGCCATGAATGGTCATGGGCTCAGAAACAATTTCGCCGATGGTCATACGAGGGTTGAGCGAAGCATAGGGGTCCTGGAAGATGAACTGCATCTCGCGACGCATATCCTTGATCTCGTGCTTGCTCATCTCGGCAACGTCTTTGCCCTGGAAGAACACTTTGCCTGCCGTCGGCTTGGTCAGGCGCATGATGGTGCGGCCCGTCGTGGACTTACCGCAACCAGACTCACCAACCAGACCAAAGGTCTCACCAGGATAAATCTCAAACGAGATGTCGTTTACAGCAGAGACGACACGCTTAGAGAAGCGCTTGGCGAACATGCCGGACTCTGCGGGGAACTCCTTAGAAAGGTGCTCGACCTTCAGCAGCGGAGTGCGCTCGTTATTGTCTGCCATTTACGCCTCGCCTCCCTTCTTGGAATCTTTGCGCGTGCGGGACGTCTCAGGGGCGTTCTTGAGGAACTCGGGGTCACCGGAATAATGGCACGCAGAATAGTGACCGGACTCGGTGACAACGCGCTCGGGGCGCTGCTTGCGGCACTTGTCCGTCGCATAGGGGCAGCGAGGAGAGAAGACGCAGCCCTCGGGCAGGTTCATGAGCGAAGGCGGGTTGCCGTGAATCGGCGTCAGCGGCTTTTTCTCCTCGATGGCCTGCTCCGGAATGGAACGAATAAGACCCCAGGTGTAGGGATGGCGGCTCTCGTAGAAGATTTCCTCAGCAGTACCGAACTCGACGGGACGGCCGGCGTACATAACCATGATCTTATCGGCCATATCGGCGACGACGCCCAAGTCATGGGTAATCATGATAATGGCGTTGCCGTTCTTCTGCTGCATCTCCTGCATGAGCTCGATAATCTGAGCCTGAATGGTAACATCCAGAGCCGTCGTGGGCTCGTCGGCAATCAGGATATCGGGATCGCAGGCAAGAGCCATAGCGATCATGACGCGCTGACGCATACCGCCGGAGAACTGGTGCGGATACTCATTGACGCGCTTCTCGGGCTCGGGGATACCCACGAGGTCCAAAAGCTCGGTGGCGCGCTTGAGCGCCTCCTGCTTGGAGTAGCCACGGTGCAGACGAAGGCCCTCGCCCACCTGCTTGCCGATCTTATAGACCGGGTTCAAGGAGGTCATAGGATCCTGGAAGATCATCGCGATATCGTTACCGCGAATGTGCTGCATCTCTTCCTCGGTCATCTCGAGGATAGAACGACCGCGATAGCGAACGTCGCCGCCCTCAATCTTTCCCGGAGGCATCGAGATAAGACCCATGATGGTCATGGCGGTCACAGACTTACCGGAGCCGGACTCGCCGACGACGCCCAGGGTCTCGCCACGATCGAGCGTGTAGGAGACACCGTCGACAGCGCGAACAACGCCATCTTCGGTGTGGAAATACATCTTAAGGTCATCGACCTCGAGCAGATGCTGGCCCTCGGGAACCGGCTGGTCCTTCAGGTCCACATAGTTCTTGTTCTTCTTCATCCTTATGCGTCCTTCATCTTGACGTCGAGGGCGTCGCGCAAACCGTCACCCAGCAGGGTGAAGGCGAGCACCGTCGAGAGAATTGCCAGACCGGGCATGATCATCATCCAGGGAGCAGTCAGAAGATACTGCTGACCGTCCTGAATCATGGAGCCCCACGAAGGCGTAGGCGGAATAACGCCCATGCCGAGGAAGGACAGAGCGGACTCGGTCAGAATAGCGCCGCCGATGTTCATGGTCGCGTAGACCACGATGGAAGCAACGGAGTTCGGGAAGATGTGACGCACGACGATACGAGCATCGGATGCGCCCATCGCGCGCGCAGCGTCAACATAGTCGTTTTCCTTGACCGTCAGGATCGCGGATCGGAAGACGCGCGCAATCGAGGGCCAGCCGAGAATACCGATGGCGATAAAGACGTTCTGAAGACCACGGCCGATAACGGCGATCATGGCGACAACGAACAGCACGTACGGGAACGCCAGGAAGATATCCGCGAAGCGCATGATGATCGTATCCCAGATGCCGCCATAGAAACCGGCCAGGGCGCCCATGATCAAACCGATCACCGTGGAGATGGCGGTGGCCATAATACCGACGGAAAGCGAAACGCGCGCGCCGTAGATAACTCGGACGAGAATGTCGCGGCCAAGGGCGTCGGTACCAAACGGGTGCTCGGCACACGGAGCCAGCAGCGAAGTCTCGGCCATGGTCGTCGAGTCAGAAGCCGTCGGCGACCCGAGCCAGGGCTTAGCCCACAGGTCTGCGGTCAAGGCAACCAAAACGACGATGATAATCCAGCAGATACCGATAACGGCGAGCTTATTCTTGCGAAGACGCTTGAAAGCGTCGCCCCACAGCGTGCGGGACTTGGCGGGAGCAGATGCGGCCTTAGTGGCGGTAGCCTGCTCCTGAGACTGAGAATCAGTTTCCTGCATGAGACGTACCTCCCTTAGGCCTTATCCGACGGACCGCCGAGGCGGATACGCGGGTCGAGGAATGCATAGCTAATGTCGACGAGAAGGTTGATCACCATAACGACGACAACGATGAGCGTAACGCCGCCCATAACGATGGGCCAGTCGCGCATGCTAATGGCGCGGTAGACCTCAGAGCCGATACCGGGCCAGTTAAAGACCGTCTCGGTCAGGATGGCGCCCGAAAGCATGCCGCCGAAGTCGACACCAATATAGGTAACAACGGGGATGAGTGCATTCTTAAGCGCATGCTTGACGATGATCGCGCGATTGGAGAGACCCTTGGCCTTTGCCGTGCGGATGTAATCCTGATTCATGACGTCGAGTAGCTGCGAGCGCATGATGCGGGCAGCATAGGCGGTCGAAACCGAAGCCAGCGTAATGGTCGGAAGCACATAGTGCATCCAATCCTGATACTGAGAGCTGGAGCCGCCGGCACCCGAGATCGGCATGGAGAATGCGCCGCCGGTGGCATCCTTAAGGATGACGCCAAAGAACAGCTGCAGCAGCATACCGAGCCAGAATGCAGGAACGGCAACGAGGATCGACGTGGTCAGCGTTACCAAAATATCCCAGAAGGAATAGCGCTTTACCGCCGAAATGATACCCGCACCGATACCCATGATTGCCTCGAGCACAATGGCGCACGCGGCGAGTTTAACCGTATACGGATACTTCTGGGCAAAGATTTCCGCAACCGGCAGCTTGCGCTGATACGAATTGCCCAGATCGCCATGAAGCAGACCATTCATGTAATTCAAGTATTGGTCCACAAGCGACGTTGGAACGGGATCGCCGTTCTCGTCAAGGATCGCGTTGCCGTCCTCGTCCGCCTGGACCAGGTGATAGCGCACGCGAAGTTGAAGCTCTACCTCGGGGGACAGAGCCTTGTCTCCACCGATCAGCTTGATCGGGTCTCCCGGCACAATATTCTGGAGGGCGAACAGAATCAACGTAACGCCCAAAAATACCGGGATGAACTGAAGCACACGTTTAACGATGTACTTACCCATACCACTCCCCTATCTAGGGATTAACCTAAATGGGATGCCGATCGCCAGACCGGCATCCCAAAATTACCATCAGCCAGTTTACCCCAGGTTAGGGAGAACTGTATGTTTCCCATGAGGTCTACGTAAATACTTGACCCTCATGGAAGCTGCAAAACTCTTAGGCGAGCTCAGCGGTACCCAGATCGGCGTGCTTCTGCGGATCGACATAGAGGTACTTGACGCGATCGGAGCCGACAATGGTGTGCGTGTAGAACATCACCGGGATAACCGGGCAGTCAGCGGCGACCATAGCGTCAGCCTCCTGCATCTTGGCGATGCGCTCGTCGTCGTCAACCGTGGCACGGGCCTCATCGACCTTGGCATCGAACTCGGGGTTGTTGTAACCAGAGCGGTTGTCGCCACCGAGGGAGTCGGAGTGGAACAGCGGGTACAGGAAGTTGTCCATGATCGGGTAATCGGCGATCCAGCCCAGACGGCCGAACTGATAGTTGAAGTTCTGATACTGCTCGAGCAGGGCAGACCACTCGGGAGTATCGGAGACGGCGGTGACGCCCACCTTGGCGAGGTCGCCGATGATGGACTCCATGATCTCCTTGTGGCCACCGTCCTGGTTGTAGGACAGGGTCACATTGATGCCACGATCGCCGTTAGCGCCAGCGGGAGCGACCTTGTCGAGGTACTCGTTAGCCTTGTCGACGTCATAGGCGCAGAACTCCCATGCGCCCTCCTTGTAGCCGGCAATTCCCGGAGGAACGATGCCGTCAGCGGGGGTACGGGTGCCCTTGAAGATGGTCTTGCAGATGGCCTCACGGTTGATAGCCAGGGAGATGCCCCTGCGCAGGTCAGCGTTGTTGAACGGCTCGGCCGTGGTGTTGCACGTCAGATAGTACGTGGAAGGCTCGGAGCCGAGCAGCATGCGCTCGCCGTCACCCATGGTGTAGCCATCCTTGGACTCGCCGCGGTCCTTCTTGGCGGCGTCGATCTGAGCAACGGGAACGTCGCAGACATCGAGGTTGCCGGCCTGGAACTCCTTGTAAGCGGTCTCCACGTCCTTGATGACCTGGAAGTGGATGGCGTCGATCTTTGCCTTGTCGCCATAGTAATCGTCAAACTTCTTGAGGTTGATCTCCTGACCATCCTCCCACTTGCCGTCCATCATGAACGGGCCGTTACCGACCGGGGCAAGGTAGAAGCTCTTGACATCGGACTCGGCGCACTCGGGAACCGGGGACAGAGCCGGGTGAGAGGCGACGAACGGGAAGTCGGCGTAGGCGGAAGTCAGCTTGACGACGAGGGTCTCGTCATCCGGGCAGGTAACGCCGGACAGCTCGGTAGCGTTACCGGCAAGCAGATCATCATAGCCCTCGACCATGGAAAGGTGGTAGGAGACCTCGGAAGGACCATACTCGGTAGCGATGGCCGACTTGGTGTTGACCAGGCGCTCCCAACCGAGCTTGAAGGACTTGGAAGTAACGTCGTCACCGTTGTGGAACTTGGCCTTCTTGATCTTGAAGGTGAACTCGGTGGCGTCGTCGTTAGCCTCGAAGGACTCGCAAGCCAGCGGAACGATCTCGCCCTTCTCGTTATCGTACTCCGTCAGAGCGTCGAAGAGCTGGTACTCGACCTGAGTGCCCTGATCCTCCTGGACGTTGTAGGGGTCGATGCAGACCGGGTTGTTGATGTAGAAGTTCAGCGTCGAACCGGACTCAGAACCGGAAGCGTCGCCGCCCTTCTTGCCGCATGCGGCAAGAAAAGCCATGGAGCTCGCAGCGAGGGTGCCGCCAACAAAGGCGCGACGACCCATAACGGGCTGGTGGAACATAGAATCAGCCATGCCATCCTCCTTATGAGATAGGACAAAGTGAATTCGGCCGGGCAACGTCGAGACAGCCCGATCGAACCATTCAAACGCGGTCCGCCGTTATGGCTGGTTATGCAGTACGGACCAACGTTTCGCAATACAGTAGCGCATTTTATGCACAATATGGCGCTAATTCCGGTTAACGGTCGAGAATTTCTTTAGTTAGGCGAAGTATGTGGGGATATTTTGACTCTATTACAAGTCTGTAAATCAGAACCACCCTTAAAAAGGGTGGTTTGCTCTTAGGGTATAACCCACGGGC
>UQNB01000052.1 GCA_900542235.1 uncultured Collinsella sp. | reverse complement strand
GGGGTTGGTCTGATTGTTCTGGTTGGACTTCTTACTTTGGCTCAAAGAAAAACGGGAGATGCATTGTGCATCCCCCGTTTTTGTTGCGGTTAGTCCAAGTCAATAAACTTAGTGGTCAGTATCTTGCCGTCTTTGACGAGCATTCTGGCCATGGTGGGGCCTCGGGTGCCTCTGGGGTAGCTGGCGCTGCCCGGGTTGAGGACTAAGCAGCGGCCCACTTGGGCTTCTTTGGTTACGTGGGTGTGGCCGTTGATGGCTACGTCTACGGATCCCACCGGAAGGTCTTCGCGGTAATGGGCTACGGCGAATTTGAGGCCTTCGTAGGTAAAGAGCGCAAGACGGTCTACATCGGGGCCGTAGTCGCGGTAGTAATCGTTGTTGCCCAAGACGGCCCGCACGGGGGCGATGGTGCATAGGTGCTCGTAGTCCATCTCTGACGTGAGGTCGCCGGCGTGGATGATCAGATCTGCGCCCTCAAGCTCATCCAAGAGCGCAGGCGATAAATAGCCGTGGGTGTCCGAGATGATGTCGATACGCTTGGCGCTTGCACTGTTCATGGGATCCCTTCCGCAAAAAAAACGATTCGGCAGATACATACAAAAAAGGCCCCACGGCCCCGCAGACGATGGGTCTACAGGGCTGCGGGGCCAGTGTGCTAGAGACTCAGAGCCTTCTTGAGCGGCACGACGCGGCGGCGCGAAACCGGCACGCGTTCGTCGACGCCCGTAATGCCCAGCTGGATGGCACCCGAGGGCACCGTCTCAACGTCCGTGACGCACGCTAGGTTGACGATATAGCGGCGGTGAACACGGAAGAAGCCAAAGTCGCAGAGCTTGGCCTCAAACTGCGCCAGCGAGGTCGTCGACAAAAAGCGATCATCGACGGTATAGATGCAGGAGTAATCGTCCTTTGCCATGATAAAGCGAATGTCGTCCACGGGAATGAGCACCTTGCGGCCGCCCTTTTCCACCGGGATACGCTCGATGGTCACCTTGCTGTCCGTAACCGGCTTGGCGCGTTGCATGACTTTCTCGATCGCGCGATCCAAGCGAGCTTCCTCGACCGGCTTCATCAGATAATCGACGGCATCCACGTCGAATGCCTCGACCGCATGGTCGCTATACGCAGTCACAAATACGATCGCCGGCGGATTTTTGAGCTTATGCAGCGCCTCGGCAAGTTGCAGGCCCGAGGCACCGGGCATCGAGATATCGAGAAACACGACATCCACGCGACTTTCCATAAGCATCTCGATGGCGGAGCGGACGCTCGACGCCTCCGTGATCGTGCCGATCTTGCCCGTTTGCTCGAGCAAGAAGCGAAGCTCCGAGCGAGCCGGCGCCTCATCATCCACAATCATCGCACGCAGCATAGGGATAAAACCTTTCGTCAACTAACTACGCCGGGCATCCGTCGCATGACGTTGGGCCCGTAGTCTTTTATTTTACTCTTGAATGTCAAAGATGCTCTCTGACAAATCAAGATGAAGAAGCACTTTGGTGCCCTTGCCCGGCGCCGATTCGACACGCGTATAGGAGTGCGGCCCAAAAAAGCGATGGATGCGCTCCGAAATATTGTGCATGGCCACACCGGCGCCGCCACCCTGGGGAGAGCTGGCGTCGGGACGGGCAGAGCGCTCGTCAAACAGTCTGGCGGCGGTACCCTCATCCATGCCCACGCCATTATCGGCCACGGCAATCAAGATTGCATCCTCGCCGTCTTGGTGAACGGTCACGTCGATCCTCAGGGCGTCGTCATCGCCCATACCATGACGCACAGCGTTCTCGACAATCGGCTGGATCACGAACGCCGGCACCAGCGTATCTTCCACATCCTCGGACACATCGAACGTCGCAAGCACGCGGTCCTCGCCAAAGCGGGCCTTCTCAAAGGTAAGGTAGCGCTTGGTCTGTGCGACCTCGCGCGAGACCGGAATAAGCGATCCCGAGTTGTCGAGCGTGGCGCGATAGAACGATGAGAACTCACGAAGCAGTTCGCGGGCCCTCAGCGGGTCGGTGCGCGTAAACGATGCAATGGTGTTCAGCGTGTTGAACAGGAAGTGCGGGTTAATCTGCGCCTGCAGCGCACGCACCTCGGCGCGCGCTGTGAGTTCCTTTTGCACCTCGAGCTCGTGGATGGCGAGCTGCGTGGACAAAATCTCGGCAAAGCCCGAGGCAAGCGCGTACTGGGTACGGTCGACGGCGCGCGGGGTCTTGTAGTAGAACTTGAGCGTGCCGACGGTACGATCGCCCACCTTGATGGGGGCGATAATGCCGGCGGGGACTTGGTTGTGCGAGCCGTCCGAGCCCACGACATCCACCATACGGTTGAACGACTGCACGATGCCATGTTCGATAACGTAGCGTGTGGCAAGCGTGTGGATGGGAGAATCTGGCAGTAGTTTTTCCTCAAACTCGCCCGCGCAGGCAAGCACGTTGTCCTCATCGGTGATGGCCACCGTCATGGCGCGCGTCTCGGGCAAAATGCGCTGGCACACCAAACGCGCCGACTCCTGCGTCAGACCGCCCTTAATGTCCTCGAGCATGGCCGAGGCCACCGAGAGCGTCTCCTCGGTGTACTGGGAGCGCACCGAATCGGGATTGAGCGTCAAAAAGATAAAGATGCACAGAAAGATGCACAGCAGTGCGCAGGCGACCACGGTCGCGATCGGCTCGATTCCAGTCGCCAGGGCAAAAATAAAGTACACCAGCACGCAAATGGCGCAGGCAACGGCAATGATGCGAAAGATTGATATTGAACTATCGCGCTGGGCGCGGCGGTCGATCATTCGGCCCCCTCCAGGATACTGATCAGTTGTGCGTCACGCCAAAGCCCGTCCATGATCTTGGGCCAAAAACTCTGGAAACGCAGGTAGCTTGCAGCGTTTTGGCGCGCATAGGCTTTTGCCTCGTCGATACCATGGCGCCAGATGCGCAGGTAGCCCTCATGCTCGCGGGTAAACACGCTGCGGACCATAGCGGTCTTGCGCACGCGGTCGTCGAGCTCGCGCGAAATCCACGGGCCCGGGTAGGGCATGAGCGATGCTGCCGTAACGGGAATGAGCTCCTTTTGATGCGCGGCGAATGTCAACTTGGCCCGTTCGTAGTACCAACGGTAGACATCCTGCATAAAGCGCGGTGAGCGCTTTTCGGACTCCGGAGGCAGATGGCGCACGGTCCACTCGTTATCGAACCACACGTCGTAGCCAAACATGCGCATGTTAAAGAGGTAATCCAAGTCCTCGCCGCGGGTGATAAACGGGTCAAAGGCCACACGCGTAAAGGCGCGGGCGTGCAGGGCCATCAGGCCGCCGCACACGTAGTTGGAGCGCGAGATGCGGGTGCCCGAGAGCGCCTTTTTCATCCAACGGTTGAACTCGATGCGCTTGGTCCACCAACGATGGCAGATGCCCGCCTTGTCCGTGGGCGCCAGCGGGGATCCGTCGCGATCGTAAAAGTAACCGCTCTTGACTAAAATCGGCAGGCCCTGACGCGTCTGCTGGCCCAGCGCATAGGTCGCGCGCTTCATAAAGTCGGCGTCGATGACAGTCTCATCGTCATCCAAAAAGATAACCGCGTCATGCCCCAGCACAGCGGCACAGGCTAGCCCCATGTTGCGGATGGCGCCGTAGCCTCGCAGACTCACGCACTCGCCCGAACCCTTGGGTGCGATCTGAGCAACCCGGTCTGCGATGCGCGAGGCCTGGGTGTTGGTGACAACGGTGACCTTGAGCGTGGGATGCGCGTCGACAATCTCGTGCACGCGCAGCGACACATCGGCTGTGGCAGAAACGGGACAGACCACCAAAAGGATGATGCGCGGGATGTCACGTACCTGCTCAAGCGAGGCCAGGCAGCGGTCGAGTTCGGGATTGTCGGCGTTGAGTCGTGTCGAATGGTCATAGGTGCCAGGAGCGTTTGCGCGAGCGTCATCGCCCGCCCAATACGTTGGAATCACGACCGTGGCGTTCATGCCTTACCCTCCCTGCAACACAAAAACGGGACGCCGCCAAACACAGGCGACGCCCCGCGACCTAGCTGACTCCATCATACCCACTTGGGCTAATCATTGTTCGAAAGTCAGAATGTTTATTGCGGATAACCCCAAAAGAGTACCGTGGACAGGCACAATAGCCGCTCACTCCTATGCGGCATGCTCTGCCGCCCGAGTCATGCGGGACAGGCGGACCAGCAGCATAAAGCCAACGACCAGCAGCACACCAATGGAAAGGACGCCCAGCGACGGGTTGCCGGTCAGCGAGGTGACGATCGACACCAGGAAGGTGCCCATAACGCTTGCATAGCGGCCAAAGATGTCAAAGAAGCCGTAGTACTCGTTGGACTTTTCCTTGGGAATAATGCGGCCAAAGTAGCTGCGGCTGAGCGCCTGCACGCCGCCCTGGAACAGGCCGACCATAATGGCAAGCACCCAAAACTCAAAGGCGGTCTTTAGGAAGAACGCGGCGAACAGCACAATGCCCATATAGGCGGCGACTGCCACCAAGATCATGTTGAGCGTGCCCACGCGGCCGGCGAGCTTGCCGTAGATGATGGCGGACGGAAAGGCCACGAACTGCGTGACGAGCAGCGCCAGGACCAACTGGGTCGAATCGATGCCCAAGGCCGATCCGTAGCTGGTTGCCATGGAAATGACCGTGTGCACACCGTCGATATAGAAGAAGAACGCGATCATGTAGACCAGCACGGTCTTGTTGTGGGCGATCTCGCGCATGGTGTGTCCGACCTCGGAGAACACGCCGCCCACGATGTGGCCGATAGTGTCCTCGGGACCGCGCTCGCGACCGTACTTTTGCTTATAGGTGCGAATGAGCGGCAGGGTAAAGATGAGCCACCAGGCACCAGTGATGATAAACGACAGACGCGTTGCCAGCATGGTGGGGACGCCAAGAGCGGGGCCACCCATGATGAGCGCCAGGCAGATGACGAACGGCACGGTGGAACCGATGTAGCCCCAGGCATAGCCCGAGCTGGACACGGCGTCCATGCGCTCGTCGGTGGTAATGTCGGGCAGCATGGCGTCGTAGAACGTCATAGAAGAGTTAAGGCCGATGGTGCACAGCACGTACACGGTCAAAAATGCCATGGCGGACATTGGGATAGCCTGCGCCAGGCAAAGCACCAGGCCCGTGAGGAAGAAGCCCAAGAAGAACTTGATCTTGTTGCCGGCGTAGTCGGCAAGCGCGCCCAGAATGGGCATGAGCATGGCAATGACCAGCGAGGCAATCGTCTGCGCGTTGCCCCAAGCGACCACCAGGTCTGCCGAGGAAGCACCGGTATTGATGGCGTTAAAGTAGATGGGCACCACCGAGGTATTGAGCAGCACGAGGGCCGAATTGCCCACATCGTACATAACCCAGTTACGCTCGAGCTTGGTGTATTTCATGGACAGGGACCCTTCGTATTCGCCCGATATGCAGTTAGTTCATCGTACCCCAATTGTCCAGAACCGCCGGTAAGGATTCGGCAAAGGGGCACGCATGGGCCCTATTCCTCGCGGTCGAACTCCTCATCGGCATCGAGCACGCGACCGCTGTAGTTGACGTGACTGGTCACGGCCTCCATGTCACCGGTCTCGATAAAACGCGCGACCGTGCACTCGTAATCGACCAGCGCGCGGTCAAAGACCTCGGGGAAACTCTCGTTCGAGACTTCATCGGTAAAGGGATTCTTCCACGCCAGATGACCCAGATTGCCAGTGCGCTCGGGCGGCTCGGTCGTCACGCGATGGGCAAGGCCGTCGAGCAGCGAGTAGTCGTGCACCAAGCCCTCAACCAGCGAGATCGCGCGCGTCTTTACGGAGCCGGCCGGCTCAATCGCACGGTAAAGTCGCTGCATATTGGCAACGGCAGCACCGTACTCCCCCGCCGGAATGTCAATGCCGTACACGCGCCCGGCAACATAGCTCATCAGCACGCCGGCAACACGATTGATGCGGTCGGTCGTGACGATCTCGCCCGCCGGCGGATAATCCTCGACCGTTGCCCCATCGCGCTTAAGCTGCAGCATCAGTACATCCAGGTCGCTCTCGATCACGGCATGGACCTGACTGCTCGAATCCTCAAGCTCTGAATCGGACTCCACGATGCCAAACTGCTGCTCATAGACAAAGGGATGGGCGTTGCGGTCGAGCACGTAATGAGACAGCAGGCCCAGCGCAAAGGCGCGACCCAAGCTGGCGTCGCGCGGCAGCAGATGCGACACGCCGTCGCGCAGGCACGCGAACTGGCGAGACATGCGCGAGCGATGCATGACCTGCGCCAGCAGCGTACAGTCGGAAACACGCGGTGTCAGAATGTGAAAGAAAAACGGGTCGGGGCCTTGGTTGCCCAAGATAAAGGCAATGCGCTCTTCATCGGACGTGATGACGCCCTGCGGAAGACGGTCGATGCTTTCCTCGCCAAACAGATGATGGGTGATAAGCGCGGGCATAATGATCCTTTCGATTTCATTCGATGCCACCCATTATGCCCACCGCGCGCCCATACCAAACCTGCGATGGTAAACGACGGCACGCAAGCCTCTTACGCAAGCCCCAGGTGCGACTTGACCTCGGCGGCACGACGACGGGACACCGGCACCGTCGAGCTCACGCGGTCGAGCCTGAGCTCCATCAGGCCCGTGGAGCCAATCTCAACATTGTGCACGTCTTCCAAATTGACCAGATAGCTGCGATGAACGCGAATAAAGCCCTCGGAGCCCAAGCGACGCTCGAGCGAAGAGATCGACTCATTGATCAGGTACGTTCCCTCGGCGCAGACGGCGTTGCAAAAATCGGCGCGCGCCTCAAAGTAGCAGACATCCGCCACGGGAATGAACACCTTTTTGCCCCCGCGATCCACCGTCAGGCGCAAAGGCTGGTGCGGAGCATGGACGACACGGCGAGCGCCCAGGGCAGTCTCAATCTTGTCGAGCGCCTTTGACAAGCGGGCATCCTCGACCGGTTTGACGACGTAATCGACAGCATCGAGGTTGTAGGCATCGGCCGCATACTCGGCAAATGCCGTCACAAACACCACGACCGGCGGCGTCTTTAGGTTCTGCAGCGTCTCGGCAAGCTCGATTCCCGAGCGGCCGGGCATCGTGATATCCAAAAACAGCACGTCGGGCTTGTTCGACAGAATCGACTCCACGGCCTCGGTGACATTGCCCGCCTCGGCAATCTGTCCCACACGTGCATCCTTTTCCAGCAGATAACGTAGCTCAGCCCTAATAGGAGGCTCGTCATCAACCACCAAGATGTTCCATCCCTCGGACATATGCGCTTCCCCTCTTTTTTTCTCTCAATCCAACCGCGCGCTACACCTTCATCGGCGCCGGCTCATGCGGCTCGCCGTTCAGCTCGACGATGACCTGCGTTCCCACGCCCTCCTGGGACTTCACGCGCATGCCAGAATCTTCCCCGTAAAAGAAATGGATGCGCTGAAGCACGTTGAAGAGCGCCAGGCCGCAGCCTCGCTTGATGGAGCCGTCGGCGGTAATGCTCTCGGGCTCCTCTCGGCGATGCTGCTCAAACAGGTGCGCGCAGACTTCTTCGCTCATACCGATGCCGTCATCTTCGACGATGATCTCCAGACCGTCATCGGTCTCAAAAGCCCTAACACGAATAGAAAGCGGCTCGGTCTCGCGCTGCGCATGCTTAATGCAGTTTTCGAGCAGCGGCTGCAAGATAAACGGCGGCACCATGCTGTCGCGCACCTCAAAGTCGATATCGACCGAGACGCGCAGACGGCCGTCGCCATACCGGGCCTGCATAAGGTTGATGTAACGAGTGCCCTGTTCCACCTCGTGCTCGAGCGTTGTGAGGGTATCGGAATCGGACAGTGTCTGACGGTAGTAATTGGAAAAGTCGATGAGCAGCGACCTGGCCTTGTCCGGCTCGGTACGCACGAGCGACACGATGGTGCTGATGGTGTTAAACAGAAAATGAGGATCGACCTGCGATTGCAAGGCGCGCAGCTCCACGCGAGCTGTAAGCTCGTCCTGGCGCTCGAGCTCAAAGCTCGCAAGCTGCGTGGAAATGAGGTCGGCAAAGCCCGAGGCAAGCGCCGTCTGGCGCATATCGATGCTGCTCAGACGGGGATAATACAGCTCGAGCGTGCCCACGCAATGCCCGCGCACGGTGAGCGGTGCGACGATACCGGCGCGCAGGCGCGGAAAGTAGCCACCCGTCTCAGTCGAGGCATCGCGCGAAAATACGCTTTGCTCACCGCTGTTGATCACGTTGAGCGTAGTCCGCAGCACAACCGGAGTGCCCGCGGGGCATTTTGCCGAGTCCTCGCCCCAGCTCGCCAGCACCTGCTTGCCGTCGGTAAAGCAGATGGCCGAGGCGATGGTCTCGGAAAGGATGATTTTGGAAGCGCCCAGGGCCGCTTCGGGCGTAAGGCCTCGCGACGTATAGGCGAATATTTTCGATGCGATGGCGAGTGTGCGGTCGGTAGCGCTCGACGTGAGGTCGTCGGGAACGACAAAGACGTACGAGAAGAAGAAGCACAGCATGACCAAGCCGGCAATGACGACAACGCCCGGGACGGGGTTGGGATTATCGGTCAAATCCCAGATAAGCAACAGGATAAGCGCCGGAACGACAACACCGAGCAGGATGGCCTGGACCACATGCTGGGCCGTACGAAAGACCTTGGTAGAGTTGTAGCTCTTGCCCAGAATCAGCCTGTTTAAATCCACCGTCATCCCCTTTTATCTACCGCACCCATAGCAATAAAGAGGGCCGCAAGCGACCCTCTCCATTGCATTATGCAATCAAAAACTGTGTTTTACATCCAGCCATCGACAAACGGTATCTTAGGCGCTGTATTTGTTGGCCTCGCCAAAGGTGCCAGCCTCGACGATCCAGCCGTCCTTCATGATGACGTCCATGTTGTCGGTGTTGAGCACGTGGACGTCAGCGGCGACGTCACCGTTGACGACCAGCAGGTCGGCGCACTTGCCGGCCTCGATGGAACCGGTCTCGTCCTCGATGTGGCACATCTTGGCCCCGTTGAGGGTGGCGCAGGTGATGGTCTCGACCGGGGTGAAGCCGATCTTGTCGACGAACTCGTACATCTCCTCGATAGAGCAGGTGCCGTACGGGGTGACGAAAGAGAAGGAGTCGGAGCCGATCGTCATGACGACGCCGCGCTTCTTGGCCTCGCGCAGGCAGTCGTAGTTGCGCTGCAGCTCCTTCTCGACCAGGGTGCCCTCGTACTTGTCGTGCAGCTCGGGAACGTAGACGGGCGGATAGGTGGCGTACCAGGTGGGCAGGAAGGCGATCGTCGGGGTGAAGAAGGTGCCCTGCTCGGCCATGAGGTCCATGGTGCGCTCATCGATATCGAAACCGTGGATCAGCTGCTCGCAGCCAAAGCGGACGGAATCGTAGGCAGCGGCGTGGTTGTTGTAGCAGTGGCTCCACACGGGGATGCCGACCATCTTTGCCTCTTCGACCACGGCCTGGATCTCCTCGGAGCAATAGTGCTGGTCACGACCGGAGTCCCAGCGCCAGATGCCGCCACCGGTAGCCCAGATCTTGATGGCATCGGGGTTCTCGCGCAGGCGACGACGGACGGCCTTGCGCAGATCCCAAGGACCGTCGACCTGGTCGCCCCAGGGGTGAGATTCCTTGTTGAGCTCCTGGGTGCAGTGGTGGGAGTCACCGTGACCGGCAACACGGCAGAAGCCCAGGCCGGTGGCCAGAACGCGCGGGCCCTTAAAGACGCCCTTGTCGATGCAGTCGCGAATCTGGATACCAAAGCGGCCGATCTCGCAGACGGTGGTGAGGCCGTGGGTGAGGCAGTCGTAGGCCTGCTTGACGGCGACGGCCTGCTTCTCGAGGAGCGGCTGCATGACCCAATCGGTGTCATCGTCGGTCAGGTTGCCCGAGAAGTGCAGGTGGGTGTCGATCAGGCCGGGAAGGACGGTCTTGCCGGCGGCGTCGATAACCTCAACGCCCTCGGGAAGGTCCTGCATGACACCGGCGTACTCGATCTTGCCATTGTCGTCGACGAGAACGAGGGAGTTCTCGACCGGCTCGGCACCGGTACCGTCGATGAGCTTACCGCCAACGATTGCATACTTAGTGGACATGGTTCCTCCTTATGGATCCATATAGTGGGCGAGGCCGTGTTGGGTTAAGGCCTCACAAAGCTACCCAAGTGGTGCCGGGTTCGGTGCGCGGGAGAGAGGGTCCCGCACACCCGATCCGCCCCGGCTAGGCGTTACTTTTTACGGGAATTGGTGAAAGCCATGAGGGCCAGGCCAACGGCCAGCCAGCCGATCACGATGCTCCACTCCACCATGTTGAGGGAGGCGGGAGAGAACGGGACCACGAGCAGGCCGATGATGACGGCGCAGGCAGCGACAGCGAGGCTGATGCCAAACTTGCCGCCGGGCACCTCGTAGGGACGAGGCAGGTCGGGCTCGGTGAAGCGCATGCGCAGGCAAGCGAGGGCGACCATGCCGCAGGAGAAGATGAAGGCGAGAGCCGACACGTTGGTCAGAGGGATGAGCATGTTCTTGCCCAGGAACGGACCGATGACGGTGATGACGCCCAGAACGGCGCAGGCGAGCTTGGGAGCGCCGGACTTGGGATCAACCTCGGCGAACTTCTCGGGCAGCTGGCCCTTGCGGCCCATGGCGAGCATGATGCGGCTCGTGGCGCCGTAGAAGGAGTTCATCGGGCCCATGGGTCCAAGCGTGGCGATGACGAGCATGGCCAGGTACAGGAGCATGTTGATGCCCTTGAGGCAGGCAAGCGCGGGAACCGGGCTCTTAACAAACTCATGCCAGTCGAGGATGGTGCCGAACGAGTAGATGCAGACCATGTAGAAGCCGCCGGCGGCCAGCAGGGCCAGGGAGATGATCTTGCCGAACTTGTTCCAGTTGAGGCCCTCGGCTGCTTCCTCAGCCTGCTGAGGAATGGTATCGAAGCCGGCGTAGAAGAACGGGGTCAAAACCAGGACCGACACGATGCCGGCGAACAGGCTGGTGCCCTCGGTAGCGGGCTTGCCGCCGCCAGCACCGGTGACCTGGGAGAACACGGGCATGGCGTGTTCCGGCGAACCGGTGAACAGCGAGACACCCATGGCGAGCAGCATGCCGCAGAGCAGAGCCTTGGTCAGGAAGGCCTGGAGCTTGGCGGCCGAGCTGGCACCGCGGAAGTTGAGGAAGATGACGTAGACTGCAAAGCCGAGCGCGATTAGCGTCGGGAACAAGTAAACGTCGGCGCCCAAGATGGTGTAGAGCTTGACGGCGCGCAGCCACTCAAGACCGGGCAGGCTGCCGAACATCTCGGACACGAGGGTCGAAATGGCGATGGCCTCCCACGGGCACAGGATGCCGTTGCCCAGGGCCAGGAGCCAACCGGTGATGTAGCTCAGCGTACGGCCAAAGCTACGGTCGACATACTCGACGATGCCGCCCGAGATGGGGATAGCAGCCGTGAGCTCACCGAAAACAGCTCCGACGGGCACGAGAAAGATTGCACCCAAGAGGAATGCAATCATAGCGGGAACGGGACCGCCGCCCACGACCATCCAGTCGCCGACCTGCAGAACCCAGCCAGTTCCGATGATGGCACCGAAACCGATGGTGAAGAAGTTCCAGAGCGAGAGCGTTTTCTTCATGCCACCGTTACCCTCGACTGCAACTTCTGCGTTCTTGTCCGCCATTGTTCCCCTCCTTTCCTTATTGACGCCTCTTTGACGTCACCCCTTGCGCGGTCCGTTTTGCCGCGCGCTTTTATTTCGTGGCTTTAAGATACGACCTTGGCACAGCATGGCCGCCCATGGCTCGACCGAAGGCAGAACTCGCATATGAGTGGCGCCGTTTTTGGGACGAACGGCACGGTTTGCCGCTCATTGTTGTCGCCCGTCCGACGGGCGTACGCTCATTGGACGCATATAGAAATGTTTTTGAGGCCGTGTGTTTTGCGCCTTTCGTACCGTTTACCGAGCTTTTGACGCTCGGACCCATTTGTTGCACATCCTTTTTGTAGGATAGACAGGTTATACATGAGACAAGGCGGTACGAATGGCATACGGATACAACGACGGTGATCAACGGCGACAAAGCGTTCGCCTTGCTGGCCGCACCACGCCGATGCCCAGAAGTGCCACGAGCAGCAATCCGCAACGCCCTCAAGAGCAACCCGGGCCTTCGTCTCGGCAGCAGACAAACAGAACACGGCAGAGCGGCCGTCCGAGCACGGGCACAAGCGCACAGCAAGATAGCCGCTTGGGCGCGCGCACTCGACAGCGCCAAGCCGAGGTTCCGCAACTGCGCCGCAACGGCGCACGTCAGCCCGGCATCCATATCAACCGCTTCTTTTCGCATCCCCAAGGCGGACGCGACGGCAAGCCCTACCGCTCGACATCGTACGTGAATGCCCCCGCCCTGCCGGCTCGTCGGCTTTGCCTCGCACTGTGCTCTATCCTCATCTGTCTGGTCTTTGTGCTTATGAGCTCCTGTATGTCCCACGGCTCGGCCGGTCTCGAGCCCACCGCCGAGGACAAGCTGCTCAAGGCCCCCGTCGCGCCCGGTTATTCTTTCGCCTTTTCGACTCCGCGCTCGCAATGGCAAGCCGGCACGATGCCCCATATCTATCAGATCGACCCTGCGTGGTCGGAGCTGCCCTATGCCGGTGGCACTATTCGCGAAAACGCTTGCGGTCCCACTTGCCTCACCATGGTCTATATCTTTAAGACCGGCCGCACCGATATGACACCGGTCGACATGTGCGCCCTTTCCGAGGCGGGCAACTATGCCCCCACCGGCGCCACCGAATGGTCATTTATGACGCGCGGCGCATGGCAGCTGGGCCTTAACGGAACGGAGCTTCATAACGATCGCGACTCGATGACTCAGGTGCTGCGTTCGGGAGCGCCCGTCATCGCCGCCGTTCGGCCGGGCACCTTTACCAACGTGGGCCACTACATTGTGCTTTACGGTATTGACGACGCCGACCAGATTGAAGTCTTCGATCCCAACTCGGCCAGCCGCAGCGCCCGACGCTGGGGCGTCGTAGAGGTCCTCAACGAAGTCGAAGCCATGTGGGCCTACTACTAGTCACTGGGGACAGACTTAAATGAGTGGTCTCTGGATGCCCGGAACTGCTGGCACGGAAAGCGCACCCCGCTTTGAAGTTCGATAGCGGGATGCGCTTTCCGTTAGCGGCCTGTTTGGGAAACTGGGGGCCATTTTTCGGGCAAATTCCGGGATGTATTTTCCGGTTGAGGGCCCCGGGGAAACTGTGCCCCATTTTGGACGCTCATTGTGGGATGCACTTTCCGCAGTTGATTGGTGCTACTCATTTAAGTCTGTCCCCAATGACTAGGTGAATAGCAAAAGCCCCGCAGTCGGAGCGGGCTGCGGGGCTCATGAAGAGAGGCTAGATTGTGGGCGGCTTGCCTGGCGCCCACCGCCGTCGAGC
>UQNB01000051.1 GCA_900542235.1 uncultured Collinsella sp. | reverse complement strand
CGGGGCGGGAGGCCGAGAGCCGGGACGCCGCGGCAGGCCGGAGGGCCCCGGGGGGCGGACGCGCGAGCGGGAGCTCGAGGAGCGCGTGCGCAAACTCGAGGCCCAGGTGGCGTATCTAAAAAAATCGATAGCCCTGAAAGCGGAGAAGAGCTCTCGAACTGGGAGAAAGCCCAGGCCGTAGCCTCCCTTTCAGGGCACCGCCGCCTATGCGACCTGCTCGCGGGCGCCCGGCGCGCGCCCCCCACCGGGCCGCGGAGCTACCACTATGCCGTGGCGCACCCGCCGAGAGCGACCCGGCCAGAGCTCCGGGAGGCCGTGCGCGAGATCTTCTCGAGGACGGCGAACGGGTGCGGCCACCGCCAGATAGCGATGTGCCTGAGGGCCGAGCTGGGCGCGAGGATAGCGGACAAGACGGTCCTCAAGATGATGCGGGAGCTCGGCATCCGCTGCGGCATCCGCCGGGAGACCGACTACCATCGCTACAACTCCTACCGCGGCCCGGTCGGCGAGAGGTTCGACAACCTGATAGCGCGTGACTTTCGCGCGGGCGCCCCGTGGGAGAAGCTCGGGACCGACGTCACGGAATTCAGGCAGCCCTGGGGCAAGGCGTACTTCGCCCCGGTCTACGACTTCTGCACGAAGGAGATCGTCTCCTGGTCGGTGTCGACGAGCCCGGACATGGCCCAGCAGGAGGAGGTGCTCAGGCGCCTGTTCGCGAGGATGCCGGCCGGGGCCTCGCCGATCGTCCACAGCGACATGGGCTGGCAGTACCAGCACCCTAGGTGGACCGGCGAGCTCAGGAGGCACGGCGTCAGGCAGAGCATGTCGAGAAAGGGCAACTGCCTGGACAACGGGGCGACGGAGCAGGTGTTCGGGCATCTCAAGGACGAGTTCTTCAGGGGCGTCGAGTGGGCCGACTTCGAGTCCTTCAAGAGGGACCTCGACGCCTACGTCGTGCATTGGAACACGAGGCGTCGCCAGGTGGCGCTCGGCGGCCTCACCCCGGTGGAGTTTCGGAAACGGCTATTGAAAGCGTCCTAGTGTTCGCTTCTAATAAAAGAAGGCCAAGATTCGGGACGCAGTTCAAAATAAACCTGTCCCTAAATGGCAGGTAGGATGTCGGTCAGGTTGTCGATGACAACGTCGGCGGCGGACTGATCCAGGTTGACGCCCTCGTGCGGACGCAGCGCTAGGACTCGGGCGCCGGAGCGCTTGCCGGCCTCGATGCCCAAAGGCGAGTCCTCGATAACCAGGCACTCGGAAGGCTCAACCCCCAGCGCCTCCATGGCACGCAGGTAGATCTCGGGATCGGGCTTAAACGCGCTGCACTCGTGACCGCTGATGGTGTAGTCCAGCACGTCGGCGATACCGGCGATATCCACCAGCTCGTCGATGAGCTCACGATAGGACGAGCTCGCGATGGCACACTTCACGCCGCGCTTGTGCAGCTCACGCATCACCGGCTCCGTCTGCTCGTTGAGTAGCTCGGCATACGGAACGGGATGAGCGGGGCAATATCTTTTTTTATATTCCGTGAGCAATTCCTCGCGTAACGTGAGATTGCCAGGAACTAGAGCTTCCCAGATTGCCGGTTCATTAGACCCCGAAAGATCTGGAATTCTATCGTACGTAATGCCATGCTCCTCCATAAACGCCACGCGACGACGGTTGTAGAACCACTCGGTATCGACCAGCACGCCGTCCATATCAAACAGCACTGCCTTGATCATACGCATCTCCTCCCACCTGCCAAAAAGGGACAGGTTTATTTTGGTAGGTTTTATCTGGGGTTTTATGACGCAACGGACACGCCCCCAAAGCAAAAAGGGGACGGGGCGCAAACCCCATCCCCTCTCAATCAACCCGTAAGGTCTACTTACTTGTGATTAGTAGGAAAGCTTCCACATGTAGCGACGCATGGTCAGCGGGTGCTGACGGGCCTCGGCAATCTGGTTGCCGTACTCGCGCATAACGGCGAGGTGCAGCAGCGGGTTGAAGTAGGTGACGACGCTCGCGGGCACGGCGTCAGCCAGGCCGTAGTCCTTGGAGTCGATCAGAGCGACCTTGGCGCCCATGCGCTCAAGGAAGGTGAGGGCGCGAGCGTCCATCGGACGGGTAGCACCATCGGACATGAAGAAGACGTAGGGCTTACCCTCGGTGGAAACCTCGAACGGGCCGTGGAAGTACTCGCCGGTGTTGTAGGCGGCGGCGTCGATCCACTGCATCTCGGTGAACAGGAAGGCGGCGTGAGAATAAGCCATCTTCTCGGAGGCACCGGAGGCCATGAAGTAGATCATCTTGTCGTCCTTGAAGTCCTCGGCGAACTTCTTGGCGAGCTTCTTGCAGTGCTGAGCGGCGTTCTCGCAGAGATCGAAGACGTTGGTGAGGCCGGTGATCATGTCCTCGTAGTGGTCATAGCCCTCGGTCTGCTGAAGGATCTCGAGAGCAAGAGCGATGGCATAGCCGGGCTTCTCGCACTTGGCAGCGTAGTTGGCGTGGAAGCCGTGGACGATGACGTGGTCGGCGTCGACGGTCAGAGCGGAGCCAGCCTTGTTGGTGAGGGAGACGACCGGGCAGTTGTGCTTCTTGGCGGTCTTGTTGGCCTCAACGGTCTCGGGCGTGGAGCCACCGAGGGAGCAGGTGATCACGAAGGTGTGCTCGTTGACCCAGGAAGGCGTGTCGTAGTTGAACTCGTTAGCGGTGAAGATCTGAACGTTCAGCTTGTCCGTGTTGTTGGCCAGGAAGTACTTGGCGGGGTAAAGGTCGGACATGGAAGCGCCGCAGCCGACGAAGGCAACGCTGTGAATCTCGTGGTTGGACAGGACGTCAGCGACGATCTGCTTAGGGAGGTTAAGGTCGATCTCGTACATGTTTTTCCCTTTCTCTAATTGCGACAAATAGTAATTGCCACTATTTTAATAACACTTACTTATCTAATAATCTCGGCGAACGTTACGCTACTCAGCTAACGTTAGACAGACGTAATTGGACCCTTCGGGAATGACGGAGTCTGCTGGCTGTAGAGCTTAATCCCCATCCCAAGCAGCTCGCGCGTATCGTTGATTTCCGAATCGTCCAGGAAAACGCTTTGGTCAATCTGCTTCGAACCTTCTTTGTTAAAGGTCGCGCCGTACTGCACTTCAGTAATTGCACCAGTCGCACTGCAAACATCAACTAAGGCCTTAGTTGTACCGAATACCATCATGATGTTTTCTTTTAGCTCAAGAATCTTTGGCATCTTTGCAATGGCTTTTTCCGTCGTAAAGATATTGAGCCTGATTCCCGCAGGTTTTGCCAACTTTAATGCAGCAGACCTCATCTCGTCATTGGCCGCAGCGTCGTCAACGACAATAATTCGTTGTGCGCTGATTTGATTTACCCATGCTGCCAGAACCTGTCCATGAACCAAGCGGTAATCCAAACGAACAAGCTTAATCATAGGTCATCCTCCTCATCTTCCTGTACCTTCTGAGCCAAAAGGGCAGCTACGTCCTGGATACCCGCCCTGCTTTGAGCAATTATTTCATCAAGCCGCGATTGCGGAAGCGGATCGCTCGACAATGCTATCTCAAGAATCAGAGGGAAGTTCATCCCGGCGATCACACTTACTGAAGCTCTCTTTGACAAGACAGATACCATTGAGTTATTTACGCTGCTGCCCATCATGTCCGTCAAAATGTAAACCTTATCGGACGCATCAAAGGAATCGATCAAATCAATCGTGCGTTCGTCAATTTGGTCCTTATCATCTCTTTTCAATGAAATGACATGGACACGTGATACATCTCCGATAATCATTTCAAGTGTATCGCGGGCTCCAGCGGCAAGCCCACCATGCGATGCAAGAATTATCTGATTCATCATTACCTCCTATCGGTTGTCTACATCATAGACGTTATATACATGTATGTCCAGATAATATATTTCTTTCCGTTTGCCGGCTATTTGCTACCGTTCACGGCGAACAGACAAGCAAACTGGCATGCGGCACCTCCTTGGCTATAATTATATATAACGTCTGTGACGTTTCATACCATTTTATCTGAAAGGAGAACTGATGACCGGACGACGTATCGAACTTGCCACCATGAACCATCATTACATGTTTTATGACTTGGACGTTTTTTTTGAAAACGCATCCAAGCTGGGTTATCCGTGCGTTGAGCTGTGGACATCCCCGCAGCATTTTTTTATGGATTACCAGCAAAACGATCCAACGGAACGCGTTTTAGCATTAATGGATAAATTCGGCGTACGTGTTCACGGCATCTGCCCCGAACAATGCAACCCCAAGCCGCACAATATGGCCGCAAAGGATGAGTCAATTCAAAATCGCACCCTTGCATACTTTACCCGTGCGATCGATGTTGCAAAAACGCTTGGAGCAAGCCAGGTATTAGTTACCAGCGGTTGGGCATACTACGATGAACCGGTAGAGCAAGCACGAGAGCGAAGTGCATCTATGCTCAAGAAAGTTGCGCACTATGCAGAGTCGCAAGGCATAAATCTTGCCATTGAAGCACTTCGAGCACCGGAATCGCGAATTGCCAATACTGTTAAGGACCTCGAGTTGTTACTTGAGATGGTTAATGAAACGGCCCTTAAGGTATGCCTCGATATCGGTGCAATGGTCAGCGCCGGAGATACCATACAGGGATATTTCGACGCATTTGGCGCCAATTTGATTCATTCGCATTATGTCGACACAGGAGAACGTTCGCTTCATCTCGCACTCGGTGATGGCAATCGAAATATCGCGGAAGATATTATGACCTTTGAGCGCAACGGCTACACAGGAGTTCTAAGCGTTGAATGCACGGATTCAGAAACACTCACGAATCCAATGGCAGCAGACGCGCGCTCGATGTCTGCCTATTTAGAGGCCTACCGCAGCATTGAGGGCATAGGGGCGGCTGGCTCACGATAATTTGATGACAAGCAGCTTTGAAAATGGGCATCAGCGTCAGCTGATGCCCATTTTCTTTGAAAAGACGTTGCCGTTCTAGCAGACCTCAAAGAGGCATACAAGGGGGAGTTAACGTAACAGATGGAGACTAGCCAGAGCAGGTTTGTTACCGAAATAGTTGGAGCAACGCCCGATTCGAAGCAAGTCAATCCGGCATCCAAGCGCCTGGAATACGGTTGATAGTTCATGCAGACTTAACCCTATTTGCCGGCTTTGGATAGAAATACGACCGTCTTCCCGATTTCAACCACCATCCGCACCCCTCCATCACCTCGAGCACACCCCAGCCGCTGCAACGCAAGGCCCACAAAGATTAGTCAATCGCGTTCCGCAACGACCAGCGCACTCGCTTCAGCCCAAAAGCCTCCCATGCCTTAGTCCGTTACCCAATATGGGAATCCCTCACCTCCGCATCGGTTGACAATCCAATGGCAACGAAGACAAGTATCGAACCGTTTAACGGCAACCGGGATGTACTATAGGCCGTGGAGCAAGGGCTAAGAATTCGCTCAGACGCCTCATCGCACCCAAACGCCACACTTCAGCGACCGCTGACAGCAGTCTTCTAACGTTTTAATAAGGCAAATGCCTCGACGATCTTACGCAAACCAATCTACCCCATATTTGCTTGCGACAGTTCTAAACACCCGCGCAGGAACAATCGCAGACACAAGGGGCAAACATGCCCGGAGCCCGCATGCGCCCCCCATATTCACATCTCTGTATCTACCTCTTCCAAAAAGGGCGAGCGATCCCGTAAACGGCCTTCATGGGCACCTCTTCCGAAAGGGCTTAACGGTTCCGGAAAAGGTCATCGACCCGCGGGAACGATAGGCAACCGGACACATATTCTGACCGAATGGTTAAAAACGAACTCGGAATTTAAACGGCTGAAAAAGGGACATCGACCTGCGCCGATGCCCCCCAATGCGGACACACATTTTGTCCTATAAGCCCGGTTCTCTTGACTAAAGTCTGGACGCCCATTAGTCGAAGACGATCAGCGCAGCGATGGGTATTAGGTTGATTTGTCATCACGCCATTGAAAACGACTTTCTATAAACAGTGCCAGCAAGGCATCAATCCGGAATCACTTTAGACGAAATTAGGGACACCGACACGGTCGATGCCCCTAATTAAAACATATTATTCTGATCCCTCTTAAAGCAAGGTCTAAGCGAGCACGCCCAAGAAGCTAGCGATAAGGCTCGCTGCGATGCCACCGAGAAGGAGAACTGTCAGACTTGCCTTCTTTTTAAGAAGCCAGTAGAACAGCATGGTAATTGCCAGAGGAATCATTGCCGGGAAAATGCCGTCCAAGACATCCTGAAGCACTACGGCACCGTCCTGAAATTGCAGAGGAGTCGTAATCCCAACCATGGTGGCAATCATTGCGCCCACGGTCATCAAACCGACTACGCTCGCCATATACATGACACGCTCCATCATGCCGCCACCCTGTAGCTGCTTGACATAATCAGCGCCGAGCGTATATCCGAACTTTCCGCCGAACCAGGTAATGAGGGCTTTAGGAATACCTGAAATCAGAAGAGCCAAAATTGGACCGAGAATTGAACCCTGAGCGGCAAGAGACGCACCCAGACCAAAGGAAATAATTCGAAGGGTTCCCTCGAGCAATGAATCACCGATGCCCGAAAGCGGACCCATGAGCGAAACCTTTAAGCTGTTGATAACTTCAGGGTTAAAGTTCTTCGGATCGCGCGCATACTCTTCCTCCATGGACGCAGCAAGTCCAAGCACAAAGCTATTAAGCTGCTGCGTAATGTTATAAAGAGCGGTGTGGCGATGATAAGCGTCTTTCTTTCGCTGCAGAATCTCGGGATCCGATTCATCCGCATAGATTCGATCAAGAGTAGGGGCGATTGAATACAGGAAGCCCAGATTCATTTGGCCCTCGTAATTCCACGAAGCCTGAATCGCCCATGTTCGCCAAAAGAATTGCCAAAGTCGTTTATTCTCAGAAACGCTTTGCGGTTCAAGGCTTTTAAGCTCAGTAGTTTCGGATGCCTGAGCTCCAACAGTCTGCTCCACCATTTTAATGACCTCCTCGATACCTAGTCGTCGTCCTCAAGCGGATCGTAATCATCTGCCGACTGCGCCGCGAGCTGGCTTCCGCCATCATGAAACTTAATGTCTGAGAGAATAAGTGCGAGCAGAACTGCGAAGATAGCAACTGCAGTCACGTTAATGCTGAGGAAAGCGGCAGCAAAGAATCCAACGAAGAAGAACAGGGCCATCTTCTTCGTGAGCATAATATTAAGCAGCAGAGCCATACCGAGCGCCGTAAGAACATTTCCAGCAAGGCCGAGACCGCTAGTCACCCAATCGGGAATCATGCCCACAATAGCCTGTACGAAGTCAGTTCCCACATAGATCGCCAAGAAAATGGGGACGAAATACATCAGCGCATACAGGACATTTCCCCAAATAATGTGCAGATGAAGTGCCTGCTTGAACTTTCCCTGGTCAATGAGAACGTCTGTTTTATGGGAAAACGCCGCGAGCACTATACGTACCGCAAGACCAATTGCCTGACCAAAGGCAGCTACGGGAACCGCAATAGTCAATGCAGCCTCTGGGCCAGCGCCCGTCAGAATGCAAAACGCCGTAGCAACAATTGATCCCATATTCATATCGGGAATCATTGCAGCACCGACATTAATCAGGCCAATGCTCATCAGTTCCAGCGTTGCGCCAGCCGCCAAAGCGGTAGGAATATCTCCCAATACGATACCGACCATAGTCGCGCCAATAAGAGGTCGTTCAAGGCTCAATCGACCCAACATGCGTGAGTCCATGATACAAATGACGCCCACGAGGCCAACGGCTACTGCTGCATAAAGCTGATTCATTACCGTCTCCTTTCCAACTATTCCTAATCGCAACACCCTACGTTGCGAAGGACAGCATACAAGTCCGGATCTTGTACCCGTCTGATATAAGTCATCATATACGTCTTATATGTTGTATACACTATATATCCAATTAGTCCGGATAAACGGTAGATTTTTAGAGGCGAACGGTCAATAGGTGGCTAATTAGTAAAACCTATAGAACTAAACTAATTATGAGTTGGCTAATATCTACATGCGCTATGTTGCTCAACTCAATCTTGGTGAAAGGAAAAAGGTACGTGCCCTTCACCAGCTCATTACCAGCAGTTTTATGGATTTATAAGATACATGCTTGATTGATTAGGCATAAAAGTAGGATACAGGTTAGCCGTATGAGCATTTCGGTCAAGAAGAAATTGGCCCAATACGAGCGTCTGGCGGGCACGCTGCGCGACCGCATCGCCGCCGGCATCTACGCGCGCGGAGACAAGCTGCCGTCCGAGATGGAGCTCATGGGCGAATCAGGCCTGTCGCGCAGCACCGTGCGCCACGCGCTTAAGGTGCTCGTTGATGAGGGTCCGCTTCGCACCGAACGCGGGCGCGGTGCCTTTGTGGCCGACACGCCGGCGCTCCACGAGAACAACCTGGTGTTTTCGAGCTACACGGCACAGGTCCAGGGTCAGGGCATGAAGCCCACCACACGCACGGTTGACTCGGGCTTTGCCAAGGCCGCCGGCGACGTGGCCAAGTTTTTTGATGCGCCCGCGGGCAGCAAGCTCGTCAAACTTGTCCACCTGCGCTATCTGGACGATGCCCCGCTGTGCCTGGAGACCACCCACCTGGCGCCGAGCTTTGCCCCGCTCATCGATCGCGATATCAACGGATCGCTCTACGCCACGCTGCGCCAGGAGTTCCATCGCGCGCCGGCGCAGGGGCACAAGACCTTTGAGGTGTGCTATGCCTCGCAAAACGAGGCGTTTTTGCTCAACGTCGAGCGCGGGCAGGCGCTAATCCTGATCACCGACTACGTCTACGACGCCGACGGCCGCCCGCTCCATATCTCCAAGCGTATCCAGCGCACCGACCGCGCCAAATACACCGAGCCCATCGGCTAACCTGCCAAAATAAACCTGTCCCTAAATGGTAGGTTTGGGGAGGTCGGGAAACCAGGTTGGTTTGGGCTGGTTGGGGACGCGCTCGGCCAGGATCAGCTCCATCCAGCACATGTCGTACCAGCGGCCGAACTTTTGCGCGCAACGGTCGAAGGCGCCCACCAGGCGATAGCCCATATGGGCATGGAAGTCCTGGCTGTTGTGCGTCAGGTACTCGTCATCCTTGTCGTGCGGCACGGCGATGAGGGCGCACATGTTGGTGATGCCCATCGCGATCAGGCATTGCTTGAGCGCGTCATGCAGCTTGCGGCCCAGCCCGCCGTGGCGCACGTCACGCGCCAGGTAGATCGATGTCTCGACCGACCAGTCGTATGCCTCGCGGCTGTTGAGCGCGCTCACATAGGCATAACCCACCGGACGCTCGTCGAGCTCCATCACCAAATACGGATAGCGCTTGAGCGTACGCTCGATGCGTCCGGCAAACTCCTCAACGCTCGGCACCTCGTATTCGCAGGTAATCGCGGTCTTGAGCACATACGGCTCGTAGATGGCAAGCAGCGCCGGCGCATCATCGGGCGTCGCCAGGCGAATCGTCGGCTCGGACATCTCGGTCATACAGCCCCCCCCTCAAAAGCAAAGGCCGCCTCGCGCCAAACCCAGGCGCAAGGCGGCCCCTCGTCATTGCTTCTAACTACAGGACAGCCGCCAGCGCGTCGATGTCCTCCTGTGTCGTGGCCCAGCTGGTGCAAAAACGCACCACGGTGTGGGTCTCGTCGTACTTTTCCCAGTACTCGATCGAGGCATGCTCGCGAATGCGGGCCAGACCATCGTTGGGTAGAATCACAAACTGCTGGTTGGTGGGCGTCTCCAAGAAGAACTGGTAGCCGCGCTCGTGCAGCACGCGACGAAGCGCCTGAGCCGTCTTAATCGCCTGGCGGCCAATCTCAAAATACAGGCCGTCGGTAAAGAGCGCCTCAAACTGCACGCCCGTCAGGCGGCCCTTGGCCAGCAGCGCGCCGTGCTGCTTAATGCGCGGAATGGGGTGTGCCGGAGCATGCATGCCGCAAAACACCACGGCCTCGCCGCAAAGCGCGCCGCACTTGGTGCCGCCAATGTAGAACACGTCGCACAGTTGCGCCAGCTCGGGCAGGGTAATGTCGCACTCATCGGCCGCCAGCGCATAGGCCAGACGGGCGCCATCCACAAACAGCGGAATCTCACGCTTTTGGCACACCGCATGGATCGCCGCCAGCTCGGCCTTGGAATACAGCGTGCCGTACTCGGTCGACAGGCTCACGTACACGGCGCCCGGGAACACCGTGTGCTCGTAGCTCTCGTTTTCGTAGAACACCTGGATATAGTTCTCGAGGTCCTCGGCGTGCATCTTGCCCTCGTAGCCGGGGATGGTGAGCACCTTGTGGCCGCCAAACTCGATGGCGCCCGCCTCGTGGCAGGCGACGTGACCAGTCTCGGCAGCAACGACGCCCTCGTAGGGTGCAAGCAGCATGTCAATCACCGTCGCGTTGGTCTGCGTGCCGCCTACCAGGAAAAACACGTCGGCATCGGGGGCTTGGCAAGCCTCGCGGATCAGCTGCTTGGCACGCTCGGTGTGCGCATCGGTACCGTAGCCGGGCTGCGGCTCCATGTTGGTATCGACGAGCGCCTGCAGCACTGCCGGATGTGCACCGTGGGAATAGTCATTGTTGAACGCGAGCATGGCAATCCTCTCTAGCCGGGCATGGGCCCGATGATTCAGGTGCAGCTATTGTACGCCGCCCGGATAGGCAATGCGCGCGGCAAGGCACTCAAGCGCCAGCACCAGGGCAAAGCCGCAGCTCACGTCAGTCAAAAAGTGCGCACCGATCACAATGCGGCCAAAGGCGACGAGTGCTGCGACCGCAGCGGCGACCCAAAAGACCACGCGGCGGCGCGACGGTTTTTCCTTAAAGGCCGCCACGGGAAGCCCGGCGAGCATAAGGCCGATCGCCGCGTGCGCCGTGTGTCCGCTCGCAAACGACTTAAAGCCGTCCTTGATTACGCCGGCGGCGATATAGGTCCACTTGTCGGGGTTACCGATCACCCACCACGGCTGAAAATCGAGCCCCTGCGTCACCTCGATCACGCGCATACGCGGGCGCGACCACAGCGGCTTGACAATCACGTTGAGGATGATGGCCTGAGCGACCCACACGGCAAGCACCATCAACGCCCAGCGCGTGAGCTCTTTGGGCTCTGTGTCGCGCGTGAGGCGATAGGCGATGAGATTGGCAGCGATGGCCAGCACAAACGTCAGTACCAACTGAACTGCGACGAGCTTGCCGCCAACCTGCAGGGACGAAACGATCTCGTAGCCGGCCAGGCCGACGTTGACGAGGACGCCGAGCACGGCAAGCCATTTGCTTCCCTTGGAGTCGGGGCGCGCCGCGCGCACGAGCATGACACCCGCGATGCTCGCCGTCAGCTCGAACGGCAGCTCGCCGGCGGCCTCGATAAAGCGGCCGTACATGCTGCCGATGTTGAACAGCGCGCTCGAGATCTGATAATCGAAGAAACTGCCCACGCCCAGACAAAGGCACAGGACAACCGCGATAATGGCGACATCTTTCTTATAGATATATCCGAACATGCTTTCCTTTCGATCGGGTGAAGGGTCGACCCGCAACGTGGTGGGACAAAGTTATCAGTAGTTTTTGTCCCAGGGTCGCTTGCGTTGACAGGCTCGATGCGACTATCGCACCTGGGACAAAAACTACTGATAACTTTGTCCCACCGACTTACTTGTTAATCGTCATCGCTGACGCCCAGCTGCTGCAGCAGCATGAGTGCGGCTGCCACCGGGCCGGTGCCGTCGTTGGCGTCGAGACCGCGACCCAGGCCGCTGCCCGCACCGGCGCCCGCCTTATAGGGCACCGACAGCTTGCGGCTCTTGGGGAAGTTCACCGCGCCATAGCGGGTCTTAAGCTCAAAGGCCACCTTCTTGGGCACGTCGACACCCAAAAAAGTGATGCGTCCGCCGCTGAGCGTGACGCTCTCGAGCCCCAGGCGCTCGCCGCGAATGCGGATGCGCGCGCGGTTGAACAGGTTGAGCCCCGCCAACGGCAGCTCACCGTGCGCGGCCTCGGTCTCTTCCTGTACCTCGTCGATGCTCTCCAGGTCCTCGGCCGCCGCGAGCTTGCGGTACACGAGCACGCGCTGGTCCACCGCCGGCAGGTACTCCTCGGACAAGAAGTAATCGGCCGGCAGGTTAATGCCCACGCTCGCCGCCTCCACGCCGGCGTCGTCATCGCCGCGCGCCTCGGCCACGGCCTGGCCCAACATCTGCGTAAACAGGTCAAAGCCCACGCTCGACAGGTTGCCGTGCTGCTCAGCGCCCATCAGCGAACCGGCGCCGCGAATCTCCAGGTCGCGCATGGCGATACGCATGCCGCTGCCCAGGTCCTGGAACTCGGAAAGTGCAGTCAGGCGCGCCGTGGCCTCCTCGGTGAGCGGCAGCTCGCCCGGGAACATAAAGTACGCGTAGGCCTGCGTGGCCGAGCGACCCACACGGCCCTTGAGCTGGTAGAGCTGTGCCAGACCCAGGCGCTGCGAGTCCTCGATGATCAGCGTGTTGGCGGTCGCGTTGTCGATGCCGCTCTCCACGATGGTCGTGGCGATGAGCACATCGATCTTTTTGGTCGCGAACTCGATCATCACGTCCTCGACCTCGCGCGGGCTCATCTTGCCGTGCGCCACGCCCACGCGCGCCTCGGGCGCGGCCTCGTGCACGCGTGCCACAGCGTCATCGATGGTCTTGACGCGGTTGGACACGTAGTACACCTGTCCGCCGCGACCCACCTCCAGGCGAATCGCCGCGCTCACCACGTCGGGGTCGTACTCCCCCACGTGCACGATCACGGGGCGGCGCCCAGTCGGCGGCGTGGTAATCAGGCTCATATCGCGCACGCCGCTCGTGGCCATCTGCATGGTACGCGGGATGGGCGTGGCCGAAAGCGTGAGCACGTCAATCTGCTCGCGCAGGTTCTTGAGCTGCTCCTTGTGCTGCACGCCAAAGCGCTGCTCCTCGTCAATGATCACCAGGCCCAGGTTCTTGGGGTTCACATCGGCCGAAAGCAGGCGGTGCGTGCCGATGAGCACATCGATCGTGCCCTCGGCAAACGCCTTGAGTGCGCGCTTTTGCTGCGCCGGCGTACGGAAGCGGCTGAGCACCTCGACCTCCAGGCCAAACGGGGCAAAGCGCTCAAAGAACGTCTCGTAGTGCTGCTGGGCCAGAATGGTCGTGGGGCAGAGCACCATGACCTGGCGGCCGGAGTCCACGCACTTAAACGCCGCGCGCAGGGCGACCTCGGTCTTGCCAAAGCCCACATCGCCGCACAGCAGGCGGTCCATGGGCTTGGGCGCCTCCATGTCGGCCTTAATGTCAGCGATGGCCTCCAGCTGGTCGCGCGTCTCGTCGTAAGGAAAGCTCTGCTCCATCTCGATCTGCTCGGGCGTGTCGGGTGGGCAGGCGATACCGGTAATCGAAGAGCGGCGCGTATACAGATCGACCAGGTCAAACGCCAGCTTTTTGGCGTTCTTGCGCGCCTTATTGGTGGCACGCGTCCAGTCGGCGGTGTTGAGCCTGGTCAGGCGTGGCTTGTCACCGTCGGGGCCAACATAACGCGTAATGCGGTCGACCTGCTCCAGCGGCACGTAGAGCTTGTCGCCGTCGGCATATTCCAGCAAAAAGTAGTCGCGCTCCTTGCCGCCCACTTCCTGGCGCGCGATCTCGCTAAAGAGCGCGATGCCGTGAGTGGCGTGCACCACGTAGTCGCCCGGCTTAAACGGGAACGTGATCTGCGTAATGTCCACCTTGCGGCGGCTGCGCGCGCGGTTGGCGTCCATGCGGGCGTTGAGGTCGGCGATTGAGAACACGGCCAGGTTGGCATCGGGCACCACCACGCCCTGCGGCAGGGCGGCATCCACAAAGGTCACGCGTCCGCGCGAGATGGTGGGCACGGCGGCACCGGCGGCAGCC